>JBDKIR010000001.1:0-3740 GCA_039797035.1 Pseudomonadota bacterium
GCCAAAGCCCAGGCGCATGCACTTCCGCCGCCTGTTCCAAAGCCTTCATCATGGCTGCGTCGCAAATGGCAGGCGTCGCGCGGCTCATTTGCGTGAGCGTCGCGGGGCATTTTTCACGGCGGTTGCTTTCCTGCACCAGGGCGCGCAGCCCGGCTTCCATACGCTCCAGCACGGGCATGGAGACATCGCGGAACTGAAACAGCACATCCGCGCTGCCCGGAATGATGGAAGGCGCGCCCGGATCCAGGCTGATGCGCCCCGTGGTCCAAGTGCTGCGCGGGCCACAGATGCGCGGGAATTCCTGATCAATTGCGGCCAGCAGCCGCACGGCGGAAAGCCCGGCATCCTTGCGTTCAGCCATGGTGGTACCGCCGGCATGGTCCTGTTGGCCCTGGAACTGAATACGCCATTGCCAGATGGCCACGATGCCCGTCACCACACCCACACGCAGCCCTTGGCCTTCAAGCTGTGTGCCCTGTTCGATATGCATTTCGTAGAAACCCTTATGTCTTCCGGGTTCCAATTGCATACGCGGTTTGCCGGCAAGGCCTGCCGCTGCCAGGGCGTCACGCAAGGGCGTGCCATCATTGCGGCTCCGGCTACGGTCGATTTCCGCATCGGACAATTCGCCAATGATGGATCGGCTGCCCAGGAAGCCACCTTCGAAATGGCCTTCTTCATCAGCGAAGGCGGCGACATCCACCGGCAAGCCCGCCCGTGCCAGGGCAACACCAGCCATCACCCCAAGCGCGCCATCCAGCCAGCCCGCATAATTCTGGCTTTCAATATGGCTGCCCACCAGCAAATGCGGCCCCGGCCCCTTATGGCGGCCATAGACATTGCCAATGCCATCAATGCTGGCTTCCAGCCCGCATTCGCGCAGTTTTTCCATCAGCCAATGCCGGCTTTCCATATCCTGCGGCGAATAGGTCGGGCGATGCACACCGGTTTTATAGGCTCCGATTTTGCGCAACTCATGCAGGTCGGCAAGGAAGCGCTCGGCATTGATCTGCACCATGAGGGGGCCTTTCAGCGGAATTTCTTAAGCCAGTCTTAATACCAAAATTTTCTTAGCGAGAAACCGCCCTGGAAAGCCAGCTTGTTAACTTTTCACCAACCAGAAGTGGCGTTTGATAGGCGTCATCACAACAAGCGTGATTCTGAGGAGCGAAAATCCATGCAACCGAACCGTCGCTCGGAAAAAAATTCTGAGGCTTTGACATGTGTGGCATTGCTTGAAACCAGCCATGGCGCCGAATTGCATTTGCGTGATGGGCGTGGGCGATTGCTGCGTCTGCCGTTGCGTGATGCAGATCATGGCAGCCATTTGGTGACCTTGGCCGCTTTCAGCGGTCCGGCACGCCCCCTGCGGCAGCGTCGCCGGACCCATTAAGCCTCGTCAGAGGGTCAAGCCACCATCCACCACGATTGTCTGGCCTGTTACCATGCCGGCGCCAGCCAGCAGAAACACCATCACTTCAGCCAAATCCGCCGTGGTGCAACGGCGTTTCAGTAGGGCCTTATCAATGCTGCCGCGGCGCTGTTCTTCGGTCCATTCAATCATCCAGGTTGAATCCACCGCACCGGGGGCGACGGCATTTACCCGCACTTCCGGTGACAAGCCGCGCGCAAGGTTCTTGGTCAGGCTGACCACACCCGCCTTGGTGGCGCCATAAGCCATGGAAGATCCGGCGTGATTGAGCCCCGCGATGGATGCCACACTCACCACCGCACCACCGGCGGCGCGCAAGGCCGGCGCCGCTGCCTTGGTGCAGCGAAACACGCCCAGCAGATTAACCTGCAGCACTGTGTCCCATAATTCTTCGGTCAGCCGGTCAAACTCATTGGGCGCAATCGTGGTTTTTGTCCCCGGTGTTCCGGCATTATTCACCAGATAATCCAAACGGCCGAGATCAGCGACCGCCTGTTCAACCATGCGTTTGCAATCCGCCGCGTCACCCACATTGCCGGGGGCAGCAATCACATCCATCCCCAATCCGCGCAACCGCTTCACTTCCGCCGGGCCACGCTCATCGCCCGCCAGATGGTTGATGGCTACCTTGCAGCCTTGGGCGGCCAGTTTCTCAACGGTGGCAAGGCCAATGCCGGAAGCCCCCCCGGTCACCAGTGCGGTCTTGCCCTTCAGATCATAGCTTGCGGTCATTGGTCACGTTCCATTCCTGCCAGGGTTCCAATTTCGCGCAACGCCTTGCGCAGCGCGAGGAGACGACGGTCCCGATCCTCAAACAAGGTCGCGGGGTCCTTGCCGCCCCAATCATAAAAGCCAGCGCCGGACATGACGCCCGTCTTGCCATCGGCAATCAGCTTATCCAGCGCTTCACTGCGGCCGCGCACCGGCGGCGGTTCATACATGCGGTTCTTGAGCGCCAATTGCATCATCGGCAATCCGGTGAAATCCGCCTTTGCCAAAACGCCAAGAACGGGCAGGCGCAGTGCTATGCCATGGATGATGGAAGCATCGATTTCCGCCGCTGATGCAACCCCTTCATCGAGGAGTTTTTGCACTTCCAGCCCGATCGCGGATTGGATGCGGTTGGCGATATAGCCTGGGACGAATTTGCGCATGACGATGGGCTGCTTGCCCATATCGGCACAAAGCTTGCGTACCATTTCAACCACGCTGGGGTCGGTTTCCGGCCCTGCGACAATATCGACCAGATCCACAAGGTAAGGCGGCGTATACCAATGGGCGATCAGTGTCTTTTTCTGTCGCGCTGCCGGCATTAATGGGAAGATATCAAGATAGGATGTATTGGATGCAATAATCGCGTCCGCCGGTGCCACCGCATCCAATTCGGCATAAAGCTTCCGTTTGACGTCGGGGTTTTCCACCACCGCTTCCACAATCAGCTCGGCGCCATTCACGCATTCCGCAAGGCTTTCATGGCGCGTGATGGCTTGCGCCAAATGGGCGGAGGTCCAGCCTTCTGGCGCTTCGCCCGCTTCGGCCAGCGTCGCCAAGGCTTTTTCCATGAGGCCCTGCGCGCGGCGCAGGGTTTCGGGGTTATTGTCGGTCAGGCGCACCTGGTGCCCGCCTAATGCGAAAACCAAGGCCAAAGCATGGCCCATTGTGCCGGCGCCAAGAACTGCGACGCGTGTCATTTTCATGCTCCTTCCGGTGCCCAGGGTGCGGGCGCGCGTGCTTCAATATCAGTGACAACATCAACCACCACGGTTTCCGGCGATGCCATGGCTTCACGCAAGGCGGGGCCGATATCCTCCGGCCGTTCCACGCGAATGCCCTTTAACCCGAACGAACGCGCAACGGCGGTAAAATCCGTGGGTCCAAAGCGGAGGATTTCCTCGGCTGCGCCTGGGCGATTGCCAGCGCTGCGCTTGAAATTCGGCCAGCCCTGTCCGAAGCCGGAATTATTATTCACCACCAATGTCACGGCGATCCCGCGCCGCCGTGCCGTTTCGAGCTCCGCCAAATGATAATAGAGCGCGCCATCACCGGACCAGCAGAGAACCTTCCGATCAGGTGCCGCGCATTTCGCACCAAGTGCTGCCGGGAAGGACCAGCCAAGTGATCCCGCCGCGCGCAGGTAACTCTGCCCCGGTTCCAGATCCACCATGGTCGCGGTCCAGATGCCGGAATAGCCTGTATCGGCGACCAGAATACCATCCGCAGGCAGGGCGGCCGTGATCTCTGCCGCAAGCCGTGCAGGATCAATCGGCTTGGCATCGCTGGACAGGCGCGGCGCCATTTCCGCCCGCCA
>JBDKIR010000002.1:0-3130 GCA_039797035.1 Pseudomonadota bacterium
TTTGGTTGGCGAAAAACAATTCGCCCCGTGAAGAGAACATTTCCCAAATTTTTATTCAAAAACAACGTGGCGCAAGGCTGGGTGCCGGCCCGGTTCGGCGTATTGTTCCTGGGCGCCGTCGCCGGTCTTGCGCTGTGTTGTTCCGTGGGCGCGCATGAAATCGGGTATGAGGAAGTCGCCGCGCCCATCGCTGACTGTGAAGCTAGGCGTCAGCAGGCCGGTGCGCCGAGCGCCATGGGGGCGATGGCGGTGGATCTCTGTATGGCGTCCTATTTCGAAACCCGACGGTTTCGCGGCGGCAGCCAGGCAGACATCAGCGCGCATGACCCTCGCCTGGCCTTCGAATTACGTGAGAAATGGGCGAAACGGGGGGCAGGGGGCGCGCAATTCCTTTTGGCCACTGCCTATTTTGAGGGGAGCCAGGGTGTGGCGCAAAGCGATTATCACGCACATGTCTGGGGGCTGATGGCGCTCGCCAATGGCAGTGTGGAAGCCCTGGGCTTTGCGAGCCATGATTTCGCCCGTCAATTCCTGACCCCCGCTGAACGGGCCAAGGCACAGGCGGCGGCGGAAAGCTGTATGCGCGGCGGATACCAGGAATGCGATGGGCTGCTCAGCCGCGCGGCTTCAACGGCGAAACCCTAAAATCCTGCCCCTGGGCTCAGGGGCAAACGAGTAGGCCCCATCAAAGACAAGCCCAGGGATAGAAATGCCATCCCTGGGCCGATCAATGATGATGTTGCGCTGGGTTTAGCGCGGCGCCGCTTCACCCTGCGGGCCTGCTGGACCTTGTGGGCCGGCTGGGCCAGCGGGGCCGGCAGGGCCTGCTTCACCCTGGGCACCGGCGGGCCCTTGCGGACCAGCGGGGCCTTGGGGCCCGGCGGGGCCTTGCGGTCCCGTATCACCTTTCGGGCCAGCTGGGCCCATGGGGCCCGCCGCGCCGGCAATGCCGCTTGGCCCTTGCGGGCCGGTCGGGCCCTGCGGGCCTGGGCCGCGCAAAGCCCCCAGCACCACACTGGTCAGCAGTGCCGTCAGGAAGGCGACCAGAACAATGCCAGTGACCTGATTGGACGCCATCCATTTATTGAAACCATTCATGCTTATGCCTTTCCTGTGGACATTAATGTTTTTGATAGGAGTATTATTGGCGGTTGACCCGTGGTTTTTACAATATAGACGGAAAATTTTATTTCGCCCTGTCGCACCAGACGCCGCAATTTTCTGCCCGATTTCGATGCGCGCCTGCGCTTTCGGCAGGCGCTGGCTTGCTGGGGGCCGGACACGCGGCCTAACCTCTCGCCCCTGGCGCGAGCCCTTTCCTGTCATCGCGCGATATCGAGGAACACGACCATGCCGGAAGCTTTTATCTGTGCCGCCCTGCGCACCCCGATTGGCCGCTATGGCGGCAGCCTTTCTTCGGTCCGCACCGATGATCTGGGCGCCGTGCCGCTGAAGGCCCTGATGGAACGCCACCCTTCGGTGGATTGGGCGGCAGTGGATGATGTGATTTTCGGCTGCGCCAATCAGGCCGGCGAAGACAACCGCAATGTCGCGCGCATGGCGCTGCTGCTGGCGGGCCTGCCGCAAAACATCCCCGGCAGCACGGTGAACCGGCTTTGTGGTTCAGGCATGGATGCGGTCGGCATCGCCGCACGCGCCATTCGCGCCGGCGAGGCGGAATTGATGATCGCGGGCGGCGTTGAAAGCATGTCTCGCGCGCCTTTCGTCATGCCCAAGGCCGAAAGCGCCTTTTCGCGCAGCAATGCCGTGTATGACACAACCATTGGCTGGCGCTTCGTGAACCCCGCCATGCATAAGCGGTATGGGACGGATTCCATGCCGGAGACCGCGGAAAACGTCGCCACTGACTACAATATCGCGCGCGCCGATCAGGATGCCATGGCGCTGCGTTCCCAGGCGCGTGCGGCAGCGGCGCAGAAAAATGGCCGGCTCGCCAAGGAAATCGTGCCGGTCACCATCCCCTCCCGCAAGGGTGACCCGGTGGTGGTGAGCGCCGATGAACATCCGCGCGAAACCTCCATGGAAGCCTTGGGCAAGCTGAAGCCCGTGGTGAAGCCGGATGGGTCAGTGACCGCGGGCAATGCCTCGGGCGTCAATGATGGTGCCTGCGCACTGATCATCGCGAGTGAGGCAGCGGCCAAGCGCCATGGGCTGACGCCACTGGCGCGCTTTGTCGGCGTGGCGACCGCGGGCTGCGCGCCGCGCATCATGGGCATTGGCCCGGTGCCGGCAACGCAGAAGCTGTTTGCGCGGCTTGGCCTCAAGCAAGAACAGATGGATGTGATTGAATTGAACGAGGCTTTCGCGGCGCAGGGCCTGGCCGTGCTGCGCGGGCTAGGCATTGCCGATGATGATGCGCGGGTGAACCCCAATGGTGGGGCGATCGCGCTGGGCCATCCGCTTGGCATGAGCGGCGCGCGGTTGATCGCGACCGCGACGCATGAAATGCAGGAACGCCGCCTGCAACGTGCCCTGGCCACCATGTGCATCGGGGTGGGTCAGGGCATCGCGACAGTGCTGGAACGGGTCTGACCCTTTCCGACCATCAGTAAACCCCCGGACCCGAATCGCCATGGGTCCGGGGGATTTCTTAAATTACAGTATGGACCTTTTACTGAAATTCTAAGTATTAAACCCCGTTCCCCTGGTTTTATTGGCAGAGATGAAAGGGACGGAATGTTCAATTCTGAAATCAATGCCCATAGATCTGGGAAAATATTTGTCGCGGCGACCAGTAAAGGCGGGGCGGGCAAATCCACGACCATCGCCTGCCTGTCCCTATGGTGGCATCAAGCGGGCTATGATGTTGCCCTCTTGGATGGGGACCCGAACAAGACGCTGACCCGTTGGCATGCCAAGGGCAATGCATTGTCCCAAATGCCCCTGGTGTCCGAAAGTAATGAAGAACTGGTGGTTGATGCCATTGGCCGTCTGGCGGCGGCGCATGATCTGGTCATGGTCGATTGTCCGGGTTTTGCCAGCCAATTGACCCTTTTTGCGCTGGGATCGGCGGATTTCGTCATTATCCCGGCCATGTCCGATGAGGCGAATGTGTTTGAGGCGCTGCGCATGCGGCGCATGGTGGAAAACGCCTCTCGCCTGACCCGGC
>JBDKIR010000003.1:0-4066 GCA_039797035.1 Pseudomonadota bacterium
ACGATCCGCCACGGCAAGGGTCAGCCCAGCCAACAGCGGCACCATCGGGGCAATCGGCCCCTTCAACAGGACCCCCAGCCCAAGCGTCGCCCAAAAAGCCATTGCCTGCCGCGCCGTGAAACTGCCCGGCGCCAGATAGGCCCGCCCCATCAGCAGCATCGCGACGGTGATACTGGCCAATAAGGCACCATCGGTCTTGGCGATATGCGTTTCCACCACCAACACCATGCAGGGAGCCAACATCGCCGCGGCGACAAAAGCGGCCCGTCGACCGACCAAGGGGCGCCCCAGGTAACACACCGCCAGCACGGCCAGCAGCGCACCCAGTAGTGATGGCAACCGATAGGCCCAGATGGCACTGCGCGCCGGTAGCCCCACGGCTTCAAGCGCATGCACTGATGCTGCCTGCGCCCAATGAATGCCCACAGGCTTCTTGTTGCGTTCAACCTCGCCCAGCTTGATCCGCACATAATCGCCAGTTTCAATCATTTGGCGGCTTGCCTGCGCAAAGCGGCTTTCATCGCGGTCGCCGGCGGGAATGCTGAAGAAACCGGGCAACCACAAACACAGGCACAGCATCACCAGCCACAGGGCCGGGCGGCGTGTGTCAGGCAGTCGATCCAGGAAGCTTGCATCATTCATCGCGAAGCCGCGTCTAGCATGAGAGCCGTTCGGGTGCCATGAAGCAGTCATGAGCGACACAGCGACCAAGCCAAAACGCCCCCCGGGCCTGCCGACCAGACGCGCCGCGCGTGATCTGCTGGCGGCGGTGCTGGAAGCCCATCGCCCCCTAGAGGAAGCCTTGGAGGATCTGCCTGCGCGGCTGGAAGCGCGGGATCGCGCAGCGGCACATCGCATTGCCGCGACCGTGCTGCGCCGGCTTGGCAGTATTGATGCGGTTCTGGAACCTTTCTTGCGCCGAGAACCGCCCCCACCCGCGCGGCACGCGCTGCGTATCGGCGCGGCTGAATTGCTGCTGCTGGGCACAGCGCCCCATGCCGCCGTGGGCTGCGCCGTGGATTTGGCACCGCGTGCCTTCGCAGGTTTGGTCAATGCGGTGCTGCGCAAACTGGCCGCCGAAGGCCCGAGCCTTCTGGAAGGGCTGGATACGCCGCGGTTGGACACCCCGCCCTGGCTCTGGAGTGCGTGGCATGCGGCCTATGGGGCGGCCGGGGTGCGCGCCATTGCTGAAGCGCACCGCCAGCCCGCGCCGCTTGATCTGTCGCTCGTCGCCGGCGCCACCGCCCCTGAGGGGGCCGAGCTGCTCCCCACCGGATCCTATCGATTGCCGGCTGGCACACGGGTGACGGAATTGCCCGGTTTCGCCGAAGGCCATTTCTGGGTGCAGGACGCGGCCGCCGCCTTGCCCGCCAAGCTATTGGCAGCCCGCGCCGGGGAGCGAATCGCTGATCTTTGCGCCGCCCCTGGGGGAAAAACCGCTCAATTGGCGGCCGCTGGCGCCGAGGTAACCGCCGTGGAACGGGACCCGAAGCGCCTCATCAGGCTGCGGGAAAATCTGACGCGCCTGCATTTGGACGCGAAACTGGTCACGGCCGATGCAGCCAGCTGGCAGCCTGATGCGCTTTTTGACGCCATTCTGCTGGATGCCCCCTGCACTGCCACAGGGACCATGCGCCGGCATCCGGATGTGGCATTGCTAAAGCGGTCGCGGGATGTGTCCGCGGCGGCCGCACTGCAATCGAAATTGCTGGCGGCGGCGTCACGCATGCTGAAGCCTGGGGGCCGATTGGTTTTCGCAACATGCTCTCTGCAACAGGAAGAAGGCGAAGCACATTTGCGTGAGGCTGAAGCCCTGGGCCTCACGCTTGATCCGATTCGTCCGGCGGAACTTCCTGGCCTGACAGAAGCCATCACGCGGGAGGGGACGCTGCGTACCCGCCCCGATTTCTGGGCCGCGCGCGGCGGCATGGATGGTTTCTTCGCTGCACGTTTTCTGAAAAACTGATGCCAAGCATTGCACTTCGCCCCGCGCTTCGGCACATCTGATCCCATGCCGCGCGGAGACCTCTTTCCCGATATCGCCCCCTATGAGACTGGCTTGCTGCCGCTCTCGGGTGGGCATGTCATGTCTTGGGAACAAGTGGGCAATCCTCGCGGACAGCCTGTATTGTTTTTGCATGGCGGGCCTGGCGCGGGTGCGGGCGCGGTCCATCGGCGGTTTTTTGACCCGCAACATTGGCGCGTTATCATTTTCGATCAGCGCGGCGCGGGGCGGTCGCGGCCTTTGGGCGAATTACGCGAAAATACCACCCCGCATCTGGTGCGTGACATCGAAGTGCTGCGCCAGTTTTTAGGTATCGAACGCTGGCTGCTCTTCGGCGGCTCCTGGGGGTCTACCCTCGCGCTTGCCTATGCACAGGAACATCCCGCACGGGTGGTCGGTTGCGTATTGCGTGGGGTATTCCTGGGCCGTCAGGAAGAAGTGGCGTGGTTCCTGGAAGGCTTGCGGCGGGTTTTCCCTGACGCCTGGGCCGCTTTCGCGGAACATCTGCCAGCGGATGAACGCCACGATCTGCTCAACGCCTATCTCCGCCGGCTCTGTGACCCGGATCCGGCGATACATCTTCCCGCTGCGCGTGCCTGGAGCCAATATGAAGGCTCCTGTTCCACGCTATTGCCATCGCCCGAAACCGTCGCCAGCTTTGCGCAGGACCGCACAGCGCTCGGCCTGGCACGAATCGAAGCGCATTACTTTGCGCATGATCTATTCCTGCCGAGCGAAGGTCTGCTCGGGCGGATGGAGCGATTGGCAGGTATTCCGGCGGAAATCATCCAAGGCCGCTATGACATGGTCTGCCCGGCCACGACAGCCTTTGAATTGGCCGCAGCTTGGCCTTCGGCGCGACTGACCGTGGTGCCGGATGCCGGCCATTCCGCCCTGGAACCGGGGTTGCGCACGGCTTTGGTGGGTGCTGTGGAACGCTTCCGCCGCGGTTGAACGCCAACCTGCTTTCACCCTGTGCCCAATTTACGCTATAAGACCCGCAGTGTGTCCCCGTAGCTCAGCAGGATAGAGCATCAGATTCCTAATCTGGGGGCCGTGCGTTCGAATCGCGCCGGGGACATTCTCAATTTCAAAGGCTCGGCGAGAGAATCGCGCGCCACTCAATCATTGTGGCGCGGTCCTGCGATGCCTACGAACGAAGCTTTTTTCCTAGCGAATGACTTCATTCCACCGACAACGCAAAGGGGTAGAGCCACTTGCCAGGCTTTGCGCCGTCACGCGTTCATCTGCACTCAATTTTTTCCAAATGTCATCGCGTTCCTTCACCGCGTTGCGAACACCTAGGCTGGCGGCACGGTTCATCCAGGCATAGGCGACAGGGCCATTCGTCGTATTGCCAGCCACGGTCGTGGCCACTTCACGCATCATGCGCAGCCCACTTACAGTATCGCCAGAATAAATCTCGCCCAGTCTGAAGGCCGCAGGACCATGATTTTGGGCCGCAGCGCGGCATAGCCAATCAACGGCTCTTGGTGTGTTGTAGAAACCATCATCGGTCTCATTGAGGGCGCAGCAGAGCGAATTACCTACTGAATACTGCGCCTCTGCGTTACCATTGCGGGCAGCGTCAATATTGTTGGCATAGACGACCTGATCCTTGGCGATATTCGCCCCTTCAACGACCACAGCGGCACAGCCAGGCAAAACCAGCAAGGCAGCAAGCAGCAATCGATAATAATTCCGAAAGGAAGATTTCATGTTGGCCCCCGAATGGATCAAATTATTACGATCATAGTCTAGGTGGGGCCGGGTTATTATTACAATGACCTAAACCATAATAAGTATTCGAGAGTTACGTTTCTCTCCTACCCATCAAATATGCTGTGGATGTCTATTCATCGTCAGTTCCCTGGAGGGTCTTCGATGATCTTGTGCCTACTGGCATGGGGCGCAAGCGCGTGTCCCACTGGCGGTTACCAATGGGTATATGTGAGGTTATGTTTTGTGATGGATGATGCGGGGACAGGATTTGAACCTGTGACCTTCAGGTTATGAGCCTGACGAGCTACCGGGCTGCTCCACCCCGCGTTGGGAGATGTT
>JBDKIR010000004.1:0-2799 GCA_039797035.1 Pseudomonadota bacterium
TTGCCGTAGCCATCCGAGACATAGATATCGCCTTCCGGGGAGAGGGCCGTATGGGTGCAGCGATTAAAAGGGCGGCCCGACATATAGGGCGCGGGACTTCCTGGCAGGCCGATGGTCATCAGTACCCGCCCATCCAATGTGCATTTTCTGACGGAATGATCACCATCATCCGTGCACCATAGGGTATCGTCGGGCCCCATATGGAGGCCATGCGGACGGCTGAATATGCCCTTGCCCCAGGATGTCAGAAATTTTCCGTCGCGATCAAAGACAATAACGGGATGTTCGCCTCGGCTGAAAACAAAGACGCGATCCTGGCTATCGACCGCAACCGCGGCGACCTCTTTGAAATGCCACCCCTCCGGCAGGCGTCCCCAATTCGGAACAGCCTCATATCGGAAATCGCCGCTGCCAAAAATTCCTGTCATGCGCGCATCCTGGCTTTTCTTGCCCAGGATGCTGCGCCGGACCGCCCCCTTTGTCGAGCGTGAATTGCATCAGCAGATGGCTAATCTTAGCCCCTGCTTGGCGATCAGCCACGCGATGTGGATGAGGAGACCAAACCAGTTAAATACTTTGCTGTGTATTCAACTCCCGGCGTACCAGATTGAGCCAAAATGCGACCCCGTAGGGTAGGGCATCGTCGTTGAAATCATAAAGCGGTGTGTGCAGGGCATGCACGCTACCGTCAGGGGCGGTTCCATTTCCCATAAAAACAAAGGCCCCCGGCTTGGCGCGTAGCATGAAGGCGAAATCCTCGCCGCCGGTCACTGGGGTCATTTTGTCGTTGACCTGTGCCGTTCCGACCAATTCCTCGGCATTGGCAACCAGGGCTTGGGTTTCACGCTGATGGTTGATCAGCGGGGCAGCGTTCCACCACAGCACTGTCTCGGCGCGGGCGCCATGCAATTTCGCGGCGTGGTCTGCCATTTCGCGAATGCGGTTTTCCAATAGCGCCTGCATGGCAGGATTGAAGGCGCGCATGGTCCCGCCCACCTGCATCTCGGCAGGCATGACGTTCAACGCATCGGCCGATCCCCCGGCGATATGGCCAACACTGACCACAACGCTTTCCAAGGCCGGGACATTGCGGCTGACAATGGTCTGCAGCGCCGTAATGAAATTTGCCTGCACGATCGTCAGGTCGCTCGCAAGGTGCGGCGAATTGCCGCCATGGCCGCCAGTGCCCTGGAAGGTCACTTTCCAGCGGCCCGATCCAGCCATCATGGGGCCGTCACAGAGTGCGAAGTGTCCAAGCGGTACGCCCGGCATATTATGCATGCCGTAAACTGCATCGCAGGGAAAACGCTCGAATAAGCCATCATCCAGCATGGCCTGCGCCCCGCCGCGTCCTTCCTCGGCAGGCTGGAAGATGAAATGTACTGTTCCGGCAAAATCGCGCTTCTCGGCCAGGATGCGCGCGGCACCCAATAGCATGGTGGTATGGCCATCATGACCGCAGCCATGCATGCGCCCTTCATGACGTGACGCATAGGCTAGATTGGTTGCCTCGGTCATGGCCAAGGCATCCATATCAGCGCGTAGGCCGATGGCGCCTTGTCCAGGTCTGCTACCGCGCAGCGTGCCAACAACGCCAGTACGACCGACGCCTTCCGTGGTTTCAATACCCCAACTGCGCAGCTGGGCCGCAACCAGGGCGGCTGTGCGAGTTTCCTCCATGCCGAGTTCGGGATGGGCGTGGATATCCCGCCGGGTCGCGATCAGATCCGCGAGGTAAGGGGTTACTTCATCAAGGGGCGTGTTGGTTGGCATATCTGGGCCCTTTCAAAACAAAAATCTGTGGTGTGCAGGGTTAGCCGCGCGGCAGCGCTTCCCGCTCAACAGGTTGGGGTAAAGCTTCGCCTGCGGCCGCGGTTAGTTGCAGCCAAGATCTAAGGTTGCGCCGCACTTGATATTCAAATTCGATATTCAGATCCTGCCCTGCCAGCTTGACCACGCGCTCAGCTGCTCGGGCGCGCTCATCATCATTGCTGACCGAACTTGTCAGATCGCGGCGGACCTCGGCTGAGGTGAAGGCCAAAGAAATATTTTCGGGCGAGATGATCTCAAGGCGGCAGCTCATGACGCAGCGAAATTTCTCTGAGCCAGGCGTGAAAAGGCCGCCGGAAGAGGCACTCTCACGCGACAAAGACGCCGTTTGAATGAGGAACTTTGCCCTTGCGGTGCCGCCCGCTGCACTAAGCCTTCCCTGCGCCATCAGAACCATAAGCTCGCTTGGCGTCACCGGGGCAGGGGGCTGCACCAGCATGGCAGCACCAGCGCCGGGGGGAGTGATTTCTATGCCAGAGACCTTCAAGCGCAGCGGCGTCAAATGACCATAACTGGGCGTGCCAGGGGCAATATAGGGTCCGGAATCCTCTGTCGCGCAAGCACTCAAAAGGGGCAGGGCCAAGGCCAGGCGGCGTGTTACGAAAGGCTGCATCTTTAATCTTCCCGCTTTGTTTGGCTCAACGCGTTGCGTTCAAATTGGAAATCGAAATTACAGAATTCACAGGTCATGGTGATGGTGCCGTCGATTGCCATGTGGTCAAGATCATCCATGCTGAACCCTTCCAATACCCCCAGCAATTTATCGCGTGAGCAGCGGCAGCCGTAAGACAGCGGCTTGGGCCGGCCAAGTTGCAGGCCTTCCGCGTGGAATAGGCGGTGCAGAAGGCGTTCCGGGCTTAGGCCATCATCGAGCAATTCATCATCCGTCAGGGTACGCGCGAGGGTGACGGCGGTCCGCCAGGCATCCTCTTGTTCTTCGGGGTCTTGAGCGGTTTCCAGCCCGCCGGT
>JBDKIR010000005.1:0-2767 GCA_039797035.1 Pseudomonadota bacterium
AAAGGCTGATCTTGCCGACCAGATCAACACCCTTGGCAGCGCGCGCGCGATGGAAGCCCTGTTCATTCAGCCAAAGCGCTTCATAGCGCACGCCAGGGCGCTTTTTGATGGCGGCAAAAAACGCGTCTGAATCCACCATTTGCGGCACCGCCTTGGGGGAGACGAAGGACGCCACCTGAATGGCAGTCAGGCCAGTTTCTGCGAGGGCTTCCACCAAGGCCACGCGATCGGCCAGCGGGTAGATCACCGGTTCGATCTGAAACCCCTCTCGCGGGCCTTCTTCATGGAAATGGACATGCTTTGGCAGATCGGACATAGCGGTTCCCCATTCAGGCAGGCGTTGACAGCCTGGCTCGGCGCGATGACGCTTGGGCGTGACTATGGCGCTGCACGCGATGCCGCGCCAGAGCCAGAGGGAAACGCCATGAAACACACTGCACTGCCGCGCCGTGCGGCGCTTTTGGGGGCTTTGGGCATGGCGGGCGCTGGCGGCGCCGCAGCGCAACCCGCCGGACGCTGGCCGGATCGGCCCATCCGCTTCATCGTCGCCTTTCCCGCTGGCAGCGGCACTGATGTCACCACACGCCACTTTACCGATGCGCTGAGTGCGGAACTTGGCCAACCCGTGGTGGTCGATAATCGCGGTGGCGCCAATGGCTTCATCGCATCCGAAGCCGTCGCGCGGGCACGGCCTGATGGCTATACGTTTCTGTCCACCGCCAATACCACGCATGGGTCAAACCCAGCGCTGTTTCATCGCCTGCCTTATGATCCGGTGGCGGATTTCGCGCCGGTCGCTTTGATTGGTGTCGGCGTGCTGCTGGTGGTGGTGAATAATGATCTGCCGGTGCGTTCCATGCAGGATCTGGTCGCCTATGGTCGCGCCAATCCGGGCAAGCTCAATTTCGCCTCTGGCAGCGCTTCCTCCCGCGTGGCTGGTGAGATGTTCAAAGCCATGGCGGGCGTTGACATGGTGAATGTCACCTATCGGTCGAACCCGCTTGGCATCACGGATGTGATTGCCGGTGTCGCGCAGGTGATGTTTGTGGATGCCACAACCTCTATGCCGCAGGCACGCGAAGGCAGGGTGCGCGCGATTGGTGTCACCAGCCGTCAGCGCGTTGCCATGATGCCGGATGTGGCAACCGTGGAAGAACAGGGTTTCCCCGGTTATGAAATGCTGTCCTGGAATGCGATGTATGCACCAGCCGGCACGCCGCCCGAAATCGTCACGCGCGTGAATGGGCTGGTGAATGAGATCATGGCCCGCCCCGCCGTGCGTGAACGCCTGACCGCCAGCGGCATGGTGCTGCGCCCCGGTACGCCCGATGATCTGGCGCGTTTCCAGGCTGCTGAGATCGAGAAATGGAAGCGCCTGGTGCGCGAAGCGGGGATTGAATTGCAATGAATGGTGTCCTTGCTGGCGTGCGCGTGGTGGAGCTTGGTCAGGTACTGGCCGGGCCTTTCGCGGGCGCGATCTTCGCTGACCTTGGCGCTGATGTGATCAAGGTGGAAAAACCCGATGGCGGCGATGATGCGCGCCGCATGGGCCCCGATTTTCGCCATGGTGATGCGCTGAATTTCCACGAATTCAATCGCGGCAAGAAATCCGTCACGCTTGATCTGAAATCGCCGGAAGGGGTGGCGGCGCTGCACGGCTTGCTCGCCCATGCCGATATCATGCTGCATAATCTCCGCCCCGGCGCGGCGGAAGCATTGGGGATTGGTGCGCAAGCGGTGACCGCGCGCCATCCGCATTTGATCTATTGCGAAATGTCGGCCTTTGGCCATGTCGGGCCGGAAAAGCTGCGCCCTGGCTATGAACCGCTATTGCAGGCTTTTGGCGGGCTTTCTTCCATCACCGGGGAGCCGGATGGGCCGCCGGTGCGCATGGGGGCTTCCGTGGTTGATCAGGGGACGGGGCTTTGGACCGTGCTCGGCGCGCTTGCCATGCTGGAACGGCGCCATCGCACCGGGCAGGGCGGTGTGGTGAATACCTCGCTATTCGAAACGGCGCTGCTATGGGCGGGGCAGAAGATCAGCGCCTATGTGAATATGGGCAAGCTGCCGGAACGCCATGCGTCGGGCCATCCCAATCTGACACCTTATGAGGCGTTTGATGCGGCAGATGGGCCGGTGCTGGTTTGTTGCGGCAATGACCGATTGTTTGCGAAATTCGCCGCTGAATTGGGCCATGCGGAATGGGCAAGCGATGAGCGGTTTTCCACCAATCGTGCGCGCCTGAAACATAAGGCTTTGCTGCTGCCGATGATCGCCGCACTCATGCGCATCACGCCGCGCGCCGAATGGCTGGAACGGCTGGCGCGCATTGGTGTGCCCTGCGCGCCGGTGAACAGCATTCCCGAAGTGTTGGCCGAACCGCAAACCCAGGCGCTTGGCATGGTGCAACCCGTGCCGGGCGAGGATTTTTCCCTGGTTGCCATGCCGCTTTCCTTCAATGGCGCAAGGCCGCGCATGGCCGGGCCAGCGCCACGGCTCGGCGCGCATAACAAGGAAGTCTTGGGCCGATTCTAGCCGTGAAGCCGCGCATGCCCTTTGGCGGTGACGCGCACCTGCATGTCAGCAGCACCATCGCGCGCGGGTTCCAGCCGGATCAGGCCTTCTTCCAAAGCGTCTTCCCAGGCCGAAAGCCGCGGGCAATTGCTGCGCCAGGCATCCATGGTGTCCGCATAGCTGCGCGGGCGTTCTTCCAGCCAGCGCAGGAATTGCACCATGAGCGTGGTCGGGATGGCGGGGGCGTCGGTCA
>JBDKIR010000006.1:0-4511 GCA_039797035.1 Pseudomonadota bacterium
CTTGGCACGCTTTGCCATGTGGAAGGCCAGTTCAGCGGCCCGAGTGCGATTTCCTTCAAGCCCGGCATGTGGCGCGCCGATCGGCAGGAAAGCCCGCTCGGCGGCATGGGCGGCATGGGCATTCACATGATTGATATGATGATCAATCTGGCCGGCCCGATTGCCGAGGTGACGGTGCGTTCGCTCACGCGCGCCCTGACCAATGGCCTGGATGACACAACAGCGGGGCTGTTTTCCTTCGCCTCCGGCGCCACCGGCTGCTTCGCCACACTGGCGCTGGCGCCCAGGGTATGGCGCGTGGCGCTTTACGGCACGGATGGGGCGCTGGAATTGCGCGGGCATGAAAACCTGAGCTTCACCCCGCGTGAAGGTGAAGGCTGGGTCAAGGATTTCCCGAAAACCGATATCGAACATGCCGAATTGGTAGCCTTTGCCGCGGCCGTAAATGGCGGCCCCGCCTATCCATTGCCCTTGGAAGACGCGATCCATGGCGTGGCGGTGTATGAAGCGATGATCGGCGCGGCAGCTTCGGGCAGCACCTACCGCGTCGCCTGAGGGCGATTTCGCCGCTCGGGTTTCTGTTCTAATAACCCCTCAGCGCCCCGCGCTGAGCAACATTCGGAAAGGCCGGATATGAGCAAGATCAACCGTCAGGGATCGAACCAGATCCTTTCTTCATCTGTCGAATATCACAACTTCGTCTTCCTGGCCGGCATGACCGCCGATGACCTGTCCAAGGACATCAAGGGTCAAACCGCGGAAGTGCTGGCGAAGATCGATGCCTCCCTGGAAGCCAATGGCACGGACAAGACCCGCATGCTGTCCGCCCAGATCTGGCTGAAGGATATTCGTGACCGCGGCGCGATGAATGAACTCTGGACCGCCTGGCTGCCGGCTGGCGGCGCCCCGGCGCGCGCTTGCGTTGAAGCCAATATGGCCGATCCGCGCCATTTGGTGGAAATCATGGTCACGGCCTGCCGCTGAGGCCGTCATACCCCGGCACCCGTCGATTTTTGGGTGCCGGGCCTTGCCGCCCGGCGGCACTTTCAGATTAGGGCAGCGCCTGCCGCGCCCCCTCTTTCAAGACCGATCCAAAATCGCCTTCAGACCCGCGCCGCCACCGCGAAAGCGGGCGCCTGCCGGGGCGGCATGCGGTAGCCTTGCGGGCCATAGCCCGGTGTGGCCGCGCGCGGGATGGCGACACTCGCGATGGTTTCAATAACCCGCGATTGCAGCGAAATCGCCCGTTCCAAAAGCCTCCGGTTCTGGCTGCCAAGATCTTCCAATTGGCGGGTCAGCACTTCGGTTTCCTGGCGCATGGCGCCTTCAGGGCGGCTGCCATGCTTGGCCTGGGCGGCATAGGCCTGGGCGAAAGCATCGGTTGCGGCGATTTTTGACTCGGCCAATTTGGCCGCCAGCGAAAGATCCAGCGCCGCCAGCGCTTCATTTTCTGCACGCAATGCATCGGCCAGCCTTTTGCCGGCAATGATCAGCGCATCCATCATGATGTCATCTCTCCCATGTTGGGGGTTGCGGCACTGCGTGCCCGGTTCAATTCGCGATAAACCGCATCCGCCAGCCCAACGCCGCCCGCACGCACGGCGGCGGCGGCAAAGGCATCCACCAGCATGGGGCGCCATTGCGCTTCGGCCGCGCCACCACCAAAGGCGGATTTGGCGGTATCGACCGTGGCGAAGATGGGTTGCAGCAGAAAGCCCAGCGCCTGGGCTTCAAAATCCTTGGCTGCCTTGCGCATGGCGGCATCAGACCCATTGCCCAATTGCGGTGCCTGCATGGCACGCGGGGCCGGGGCGGTGAGTGGCATGGCGTCCGGCATCAGCGTAGTTCCAATTCGGCTTGCAAGGCGCCAACGGCCTTGATGGCTTGCAGGATTGAAATCAGGTCTCGCGGGCCGACCCCCAGGCTGTTCAAACCACGGACCAATTCCTGCAGCGTGACGGCGCGCGGCAGAATGCCAAGGCGACGTTCGGATTGATCTTCAATTTCAATGCCGGTGCGCGGCACCACCTGGGTCTGCCCTTGGCCAAAGGCATTGGGCTGGCTCACCTGCGGGGTTTCGGTAATGCGGATGGTCAGATTGCCCTGCGCGATCGCCACGGTGGAAACCCGCACCGCATCGCCCATCACAATGGTGCCTGTCGCCTCATCAATCACCACTCGGGCGATCTGGTCGGGTTCAACCTGCAAACGTTCAATATCGCCCAGAAACGTCACCGGATCGCGCCCATTCAAGGCGACAGATACAGTGCGCGGGTCGGTGGCACTCGCAACATTGCTGCGTGCGGCACGGTTGATGGCAGCCGCGATGCGCCGCGCCGTGGTCAAATCCGGATTTCTGAGCGCGAGGCGCACGCGTTCCCGATTGGCGAGGGTGAAGGGCACTTCACGTTCAACGATGGCCCCGTTGGAAATCCGCCCCGCCGTTGGCACACCACGCTGGACGGAAGCGGCGGCACCACGCGCGGCAATCGCACCAGTGGCCAAGGCCCCCTGCGCCACGGCGTAAACTTCCCCATCCGCGCCCAGCAAGGGCGTGACGAGTAAGGTGCCGCCCGTCAGGTTCGTGGCATCACCCAGGGCTGAAACAGCGACATCAATGCGGCTGCCGGGTCGGGCGAAGGCGGGCAGGTTTGCCGTGACCATCACGGCCGCGACATTCTTCGTATCCAGCCTGGTTTCATTATCGCGTGTGTTGACACCCAGGCGTTCCAGCATGCCCACCAGCGATTGCCGGGTGAACACAGCGCTGCGCAACCGATCGCCAGTGCCATTCAGGCCGATGACCAGGCCATAGCCCACCAGCTGATTGTCGCGCACACCTTCCATATCCACGATATCCTTGATGCGGATTTGCGCGGATGCGGGGTGGACAAGGAAAATCATCGCCAGCAGCGCGGCGGTAAAGATTTTCACGAATAGCTGAGCTATAGCAGCCAAGTCTTCCTCCGTCGGGCGCCCTGATCCTGGGCGGCGAGCCTCGGGGGAGGTACCGCAAGGGTTGTGCCAGTTCTTCAAGGCTGGTTAACGGCCGCGACTCGGCAAAACCTGCCGGGTCACGGCTTCCCCTGCCGGGTGCAGGTGGAAGAGGAGGCAGAATGGTTGTGATCCGGGGCGTTTCAGGTGGGGGAAATCTGCCGGGCGCAAGGGCGAACCGCACGGGCACGGGCGGCTTCCGGGTCAGCAGTGGCGGCGGCGATGCCAAGGAAGCTGGCAGCGCCAGCGCGCTTGGCGCTGCGGCAGCAATCGGGCTGCTGGCGGTGCAGGAACAGGGGCCAGCTGCGGAACGGGATGCGCGCGGCTTCCGCCGGGGGGAAGCCATGCTGGAAGAACTCAAGGCCCTGCAGGCCGAACTTCTGGCAGGGCGGGCCGACACGGCCCGGTTGGAACGGCTGGCAAGCCTCTGCGATGGGGTAAAACCTGCCGACCCAGGGCTGGCTGAGGCCGTGGCGGCCATTGCGCTCCGTGCCAAAATTGAACTGGCCCGGCGCGGCCAGACCGGGTGAAGCCCCGTTCTGTCATTTATTTGTCGCGGATTTGCCCCTTGGCGTCACCGCCCAACCCTGTATATGGGGTCTCGTTCCGGTAAGTCAGATTTCAAAAAGAAATACCTTGCCGGACAAGCAAGGCGGGGGAAGAAGAAGATATGTTGGTGACGTTGCCGCCCGATTACCGACCCTCGGATTCCGAGGAGTTCATGAATGTCATGCAGCTGGAATATTTTCGTCAGAAACTGTTGCGCTGGCGGCAGGACTTACTCCGTGAAGCCGGAGAAACCCTTTCCTCTCTCTCTGAAGGTGGCATTACCGAAGCAGATCTGACGGATCGTGCTTCCGTAGAGACTGATCGGGCGCTGGAACTGCGCACGCGGGACCGGGCACGGAAGCTGGTTTCCAAAATCGATCAGGCTTTGGATCGAATCGAACAAGGCACCTACGGCTATTGTGAAGAAAGCGGGGAGCCTATTTCGCTCCGTCGGCTGGAGGCGCGGCCGATCGCTACCATGACGATCGAAGCCCAGGAACGCCATGAACGTATGGAACGCGTGCATCGCGATGATTGATTGCCCATGCCCTTAAAAAGGGGCTTGGGCTGATTATGGTGACCCAGCCTGGCGGCGCGCACCGCCAGACGCCACGAACAAGGGCAGCTAAGCCCGCTTACAGATTGAGCAATTCGATCTTACCGTCATCCAGATCATAGCGCCCTGCCACGACCTTGAGCTTGCCGGCGCGAATGGCTTCAGCAAAATCCGGGTGACTGCTGATTTGGCGTGCGCCCATACGCGCATTTTCGCGTATCGCGTTATCCACCATGTCGCCGGCCTGATTGCGCACGGCATTCACCGCGTAAATGATCGGGGCGAGCATGGGCTGCATGACCGGCGGTATCGCCGCGCCATCCTTCACGACACTGACAGCCGCGGCCACCGCGCCACATTTTTCATGGCCAAGCACCATGATCAGCGGTGTACCGAGCACCTGGACGCCATA
>JBDKIR010000007.1:0-2942 GCA_039797035.1 Pseudomonadota bacterium
GGCGTTGCGCCACGCCAAAGCGGTGTTGTTCATCCACCACGGCAAGGCCCAGATCCTTGAAGGCGACGCCTTCCTGAAACAGCGCATGGGTGCCGACCACGATGGGCAGTGTTCCATCCGCCAAGCCCTGCAAGACCCGGCGCCTTTCCTTGCCCTTCACGCTGCCGGCCAGCAGCGCCACCGGCACGCCGGCTGCGCCGCAAAGTCGCTCAAAACTCCGCAAATGCTGCCGGGCCAGCAATTCGGTCGGCGCCATCAGCGCAGCCTGGGCGCCGGCTTCCACCGCGCGCAGCATGGCCATCAGCGCCACCAGCGTCTTGCCCGCGCCGACATCGCCTTGCAGCAGGCGCAGCATCCGGCGGGGCGCGGCCAGATCGGCATCGATATCGGCAATGGCTTGGCGCTGTGCGGGCGTGGGCGGATGGCCAAAAGCGGCCAGGGCAGGGCCACGCAGGGTTTCATTGCCCATCAGCGCGCGGCCCGGCCTTTCGCGCGACCGGCGCCGCACCAGGCCAAGGGCGATCTGCCCCGCCAGCAATTCATCATATCCAAGCCGACGGCGCGGGGCTTCGGTCACATGCGCTTCTGGCGCATGCAGGGCGCGCAAGGCCCCGCTGAAGCTCGGCCAGGATTCGCGCTTCAGCAGCGGGCCATCGACCCATTCCGGCAAATCCGGCAGGCATTTCAGCGCGGCATTCAGGGCATCGGCCATGTTTCGCCAGGAAAGCCCAGCCGTCAGCGGCCATTGCGGTTGCCACAGCGGGATGCGGTGCGGCGGTTCCACCAGCGGGTCCGCATCCAATTCCAATTGCCAGGCGCGCTGATAGGGTTTGAGCCGCCCGGCCACGCGCCGATCCGCCCCGGTGGGGAAATGGCGTGCCAGCGCCGTGCCGGCCCAGCTGGCGCGAGAGAAGGAAATCAGCGCCACCGGATCAGCGCCACAGATCGCCGGGACCATCCAAGGCCCGCGCCCGCCACGCGCCGGGGCGCCGGTGATGCGGAGTTCCAGCGTCACTTCCTGGCCTTCGGTTGCCCCAGCCAGCCCGCGCAGTACCGGGCGATGCTGCAGGCGTTCTGGCAAATGCAGCAGCAGATCCAGCACCCGCCCACCACCCGCCGCGCGCGCCAGCAATTCTGCCTTGCGCAGCCCGGGCAGGCTTTCAATCGGCGCCAAAAGCCGCGCGAGGGGGGCCTCGGCGCTGTTGGGCTGTTCGGGGCGGGCTGACAGGATTCCCATCCGCCTCTATATGCCAGCGCCTTGAGACTAGAGCGATATGTCAGAACCCACCGAACTTGATCCCCGGCGTCGCCGGCTTGTTTTTCGTGCCCAGCATCGCGGCACCAAGGAAACCGATATTCTGATCGGTGGCTTTGTCGCGCGCCATATTGGCAGCCTGACCGATGCGGAAGTGACCGCCTTGGAGGAAATCCTGGAACTCTGGGATGTCGATCTGGCTGATTGGCTTTCCGGTCGGCGGCCGATTCCGCCTGAACATGACCACCCGCTGCTACGCCGAATCATGGCCGAGGTCGGTAGCGGGCCATGAAGCCCGTTACCATCCATGGCGCGCCTGAGGGCTTCGATGCACTGCTGGTGGCGCGCCGCCGGGCGGAAATTGATGCCCCCATCGCCCATGTCTGCCGCGATGATGCGCGCATGGCCCGCATGGCGGAGGCTTTGGGGTTTTTCGCCCCGGAAATCGAGGTGCTGCGTTTTCCCGCCTGGGATTGCCTGCCCTATGACCGCGTTTCCCCCAATCCGGAGATTGTCGCCGAACGTGTGGCGACGCTGACGCGGCTTTTGGAAACGGCCAAGCGCCCGCGCGTGCTGCTCACCACCATCAATGCGCTGGTGCAGAAAGTGCCTTCGCCCAATGTGTTTGAAGGCGCCACCCTGGCGCTGGCCAAGGGCGGGCGGGTACAGCCGGAAAAGCTGACGCGTTTTCTGGAAGCCAATGGCTATCACCGCACCGGCACGGTGATGGAACATGGCGAATATGCCGTGCGCGGCGGCATTATTGATCTTTTCCCGGCGGGTGAGCCGGAACCCATACGCCTCGATCTTTTCGGCGACGAAATTGAGGATATGCGCCGCTTCGACACAGCCAGCCAGCGCAGCGGCAAGGTTGTGCCCGCGCTTGCGCTCCGCCCGGTGGGTGAGGTGTTTCTGGATGAGGCATCGCGCACGCGCTTCCGCGGTGCCTATCGAGAGCTGTTTGGCGCGGCAGCGGCGGATGATCCGCTGTATGGCGCGATCAGCGCCGGGCGGCGCTATCCCGGCATGGAACATTGGGCGGGCCTGTTTCACGAAAACATGGTGCCGCTATTGGAGTATTTGCCCGGCGCCGAAATCAGCTTCGACCACCAAGCTGAGGAAGTGCTGAAGGCGCGGCTTGAGATGATCACCGATCATTACGAAGCCCGCCGCGTGCCAATCCGTGTGGGGGAGGGCGATGTACCCTATCGCCCCGCGCCGCCCGCGACGCTCTACCTTGATGACGCGGATTGGTCGGCGATGCTGGCCGATTGCCGTGTGCTGCGCTTTTCACCCTTCGCCGTACCGGAAGGCATTGCCGCAGGCGGCCGCCCCGGCCCGCTTTTCGCCGAAGCGCGCAGCGCCGGCGAGAATGTTTTTGCGGCCTATGCCGCCATGGTGCAGGGCGAAGCCAAGGCCAAGCGCCGGCCCGTGCTGGCGGCCTGGTCGCGCGGGTCCCGCGAAAGGCTTGGCAATCTGCTGCGCGAAAATGGCGTGCGCGCTGAAGCGGCCGAGGATTGGAAAACCGCCCGCGCGCTGCCGCCGGATGTCGTCGCGCTGGTAGTGATGGGGATTGAACGCGTCTTTATCGCGGAAGGTATCGCCGTGACCGCCGAGCAGGATCTGCTTGGTGAACGCATCGCCCGCCCGCCGCGCCGGCGCCGCCGTGCCGATCAATTCATCGCCG
>JBDKIR010000008.1:0-4838 GCA_039797035.1 Pseudomonadota bacterium
GCAATTTCCAAGGCTATACCACCGATGAAGCGCCGGTGCTGCTTGGGCTTGGCGCTTCCGCGATTGGCCGCTGCCGCGCTGGCTTTTTTCAGAATATCGCTGATGAGCGCGGTTGGCTCGCGGCCGTGGAAGCCGGACGGCTGCCGATTGCGCGCGGGCGCGCCTTCACGGGGGAAGACCTGATTCGCGCACAGATCATTGAACGCATCATGTGCGATCAGGCCTTGGATCTGGCGCTGGTACCGACCGAAATTCTGGCCAGCGCCCGCCCGAAATTGGCGCCTCTGATCGCTGATGGTCTGGTGGTGGAAGGGGCAGGGCGCCTGGCCATGACCACCAAAGGCGCCCGCTTCCTGCGCCATTTGGCGGCGTGTTTCGATGCCTATCTGGCGCCGGTGGCCTCACGCCATAGCGCGGCTGTTTAGGCCGGGGCGAGATTAAGGCGCCGCAGCAAGGCGCGTTCTTCTTCCATGGTCTGGCGCGTGGCTTCCCGGTAGCTGGCGCCATCCAGCAGCATCAAGGGTTGATTGACGCGTTCCAGGAATTGCAGATGCGCGGGATCCTGCGCGGCGGCAGTAAAAGCTTCCGCCAGCACGCGCACCACGCCGGCATCCATCCCGCGCGGCCCGATCAAACCGCCCGGGCTATCCACCACAATATCCACCCCTTGTTCTTTGAGTGTCGCCACTTGCGGGAAACGCTTGGCGCGGGTGGAGGTATAAATCGCCAGCAAGCGCAATTGCCCCGCTTCCACCATGGGCGCCCAACCAGACGCTTCTGACGCGAAATCAATCTCCCCGCCCAGCAAGGCGCGCAGCGTGTCGGAAGTGCCGCGATAGGGCACATGGGTCCAACTCAAGCCGCGTTGCAGACCGATTCTTTCCACCACCAGATGCTGCGTGGACCCAATGCCGAGCGTGCCGAAATTGAGCTTACCCGGATTGGCGCGCGCATGGGCCAGCAATTGTTCCAGGCTTTGCCAAGGCGAATCAGCGCGCACCACAAGGCCCATGACGAAGCCGGTGATTTGCAGGATATAGGAAAGATCATTGATCGGATCATAAGGCGGGCGCGGGTTCAGCAGCATTTGCCGCACTACGCCGACATGCATTTGCGAAATCGTATGCCCATCGGGCCGTGCTTCCTGCAGCGCCATGGCGCCCAGAATGCCAGCCGCGCCGCCGCGATTTTCCACCACCACCGGCTGACCCAGGTTGCGGGATGCGTGATCGGCCATGATGCGAAACCCGATATCCGCCGGCCCGCCAGCCGCCCAGGGAATGATCAGCTTGATCGGCTTATCCGGAAAGCGCGTTTGCGCCAGCGCTGGCATGGCAAGCATGGCCGAAGCACCAAGTGCAGTACGACGGGTGATTTTCACCATTATGACCCGAGCCTCCAATTTTCCGTGAGTTTGGGGGGCAAAGGCGCGGGGCGGCAAGGCCCCTGATTCAGGCGGGTTGGCGTAGCCCAAGCCTTTCCAGACGCGGCAGCACTTCCTGCACGAAATAAGGAATTTCCTTGAGGTAATCGAGGAACGCGATGGTGCAGCCTGCAAGGCCCGTGGCACTCATGCGCGCCATTTCATCGGCAATATCATCCGGCGTGCCGACAAAGGGGTAGGAACCAGGATAGGCGCCATCGAATTTGAAACGCCCTTCACGCGTGAAGCGGTTTTCAAAGGGGCGCGCCATTTGCTGGCCGCCTTTGCCTGCCATGGCGCCGCGATTGGCGCGGTAATAGGCCTGCCCCGCCGTATCCGCCATTTCTTCCGCGAAATAATGGAAGAATTCCTCAGCCTCTCGCCGCGTCGGGCGGCAGACCACATGGCCCATGGTAAAGACGCTGATCTGGCGCTGATGGCGCGCCATATGCTGGCTGACATCGGCCAGCAGCGCCGGCACCTGGGCCAATTCCGTCACATTCAGGAACAGCACATCAGCGGCTTGCGCGGCGAAATCGCGCCCGGTGGGCGAAAACCCAGCCGACATCACGGGCGGCCAGGGGCGCTGCACGGAAACCGGGTTGGTGTGGCAATTCCTGAGCGCGAAGAATTCACCATCCCAATCGAATTCCGGCCCGCCTGAAAGCATTTTCGACCAGACGCGAAACCATTCCAGGCCATGCTGATAGCGCTTATCCTGCTGGATGGTGACGCCGTGCAGATCAAATTCCGCCTGGTTCCAGCCGCAGACGATATTGAGCCCGGCGCGCCCATGGCTCACGTGATCAATCGTCGCAATCGCCTTGGCACCAAAGGCCGGGGTGACGATGGGCACATGCACGGTGGAAAAAATCGCGATGCGCTTGGTGATGGCAGCCAATGCCGCGCCATGCGTCAGGGTTTCGAAAGAACGGCCGTAAATATTGGAATCACCCTGGTACCCCCGCCACTTCGCCACGGGCAGGATGAATTCAATCCCCGCCGCATCGGCGATTTGCGTCATGGCCGCGATGTCATCCCAATGCGCGGGCCAGCGTTCCGGGGCGCGGCTCATGGTCAGGCCGCCATCGCAATTGGCGCTGAAAATGCCGAGCTTGAATTTATTCGGCCCGAAAAGCGGGTTCCGCGCCCGCGCATCCTGATCCATGGCGTTTCCCCTTTTGGTGCAGTCTGCGGCGCTGGGCGTGGTGGGACAAGCCAGCGCGGATGATTGCATCGGGGCAGCGGATCGGGAATGCTTTTTCAGACAGCTTTGGGGGAAACGTCATGACCGCTTGGCCCGATACCAGCCGCCCTGGGGAACCAGCTGATTCCGCGCGCCCTTGGCATTGGTTGGCGCGTTTGGATGATGGTGGCGCGGCGCCCCTGCCGCTCGGCTGGAACCCGGCGGCGCGGCAATGGCTTTCCTGGGATGGCACCGCCTTGTCACCGGCCGAAGCGGCACGGCGCTTTCACTATCTTGGCCCGGCGCTGACGCCCGCCGAAATGGCCACGTTGGAAACCCCGGCTGAGAGCCCCGCCGCCCCAACCACGCCGGAAGACATGGTGCGCCGCAAGGATGCCATTCGGACGCATTTATTAATTTTTGCGGGATCGGTCGTGGCAACCTTGTTCATGGCCGAGAAAATTCTGCAATGGCGCGGCCACTGACCACGGCGCTTGCCGTGCTGTCCCGTTCAGGATGGGTCGGGGCTACGGTCAGCCCCCCACGCCACGCCGCGCCAAGGCCGCTTCCAGCGTGTTTTCCAAAAGGCAGGCAATGGTCATGGGGCCGACGCCGCCTGGCACTGGCGTTATGGCGCCGGCATGGCCTGCCGCTTCGGCAAAGGCGACATCGCCCACCAGCCGCCCATCGGGCAGGCGGTTGATACCGACATCAATCACCACCGCACCGGGCGCGATCCAATCGCCCCGCACCATTTCCGCCCGCCCGGCCGCCGCAATCAGGATTTCTGCCCGGCGGCATTCGGCCGGCAGGTCGCGCGTGCGGGAATGGGCAATAGTGACGGTGCAATCCGCGCCGAGCAGCAATTGCGCCATGGGCCGACCAACAATTTGCGAGCGCCCCAGCACCAAGGCCCGCGCCCCCGCCAGCTTCACCCCGGCTTCCGCCAGCAAATGCATCACGCCGCGCGGCGTGCAGGGCACAAGCCCCGGCTGCCCCGCCGCCAGACGCCCGGCATTGAGGGGGTGGAACCCATCCACATCCTTGGCGGGATCAACCGCGGCGATGGCCGCTTCGGTGCGGATATGGGCGGGCAGGGGGAGCTGGACCAGGATGCCATCCACATCGGGGTCCGCGTTCAGCTTGGCGATTTCCGCGAGAAGCGCGGCTTCGCTGGTGCTTTCGGGCAAATGCACCGTGGCACTATTGAACCCTGCTTCCAGCGCCGCACGGTCCTTGTTGCGCACATAAACACCGCTGGCGGGATCTTCCCCCACGCGCACCACCCTGAGCCCGGGCTTGAACCCCAGCCCCGCGATCCGCGCGGCAAGGCTGCGGCGCAATTGGGCGCCAAGCGCCTTGCCATCAAGAATGCGTGCGGTCATGCCAAAGCCTCAATCCTCGGTGCAAGCAGGGCGGGGTCGCCTGCGATGCGCAATGTCTTTTCCCGCGCCGCGCTGCCCTGCGCCACTTCCACCGCCGATGCCGGCAGGCCGAGGGCTGCTGCGAGTGCGGCGCAAACCGCCCGATTGGCGCGGCCATCTTCGGGCGCTTCGGTCACCGCGACTTTAAGCCTTGGGCCATCTGCGCTTGGGCGCAGGCCATCCAACCCGGGGCGGCGGGATTTCGGGTGTACCTTCACGCGCACCACCAGGCCATCGGCTTCGGCGCGCCAGAAGCTGGTCATCTCAGGAAGCCATGCCCCAAAAGGCCAAACTGGATTTCGGCCAGCAGGATCCGCCCCGCCTGGAGCAAAAGAATGAGAATGACCGGGGAAATATCGATCCCGCCCAGATTCGGCATGACGCGGCGGATGGGGCGGAGCGCTGGTTCGGTCAGCCGGTAGAAGAAATCCGAAATCGCCCAGACGGCGCGGTTGCGCGTATCCAGGATATTGAACGCAATCAGCAGGGAGATGACAGCGCCAATGATCAGCGCCCAGACAAAGAGACTAAGCGCGGTGTCGATCAGCCAAAAAAGCGCGTGCATGCAACCTCCTGCGGTCCCGGGGCGCGCACCCGCCTGGCGCGCGCTGGGGACCCTTATCGCCGCTATATCTTAAAGATGGGCTGAAGCGGCAAGCCTAGGCCGTGGAAGCTATCGGCCCCATGGCCCTGCGGCAAGGATGCCAAGCCTTGACTTCGGCGCAGGGCTGAGGCACTGAGCGCCCCCATGGTGCGGGGCTGTAGCTCAGTTGGGAGAGCGCGTCGTTCGCAATGACGAGGTCAG
>JBDKIR010000009.1:0-2628 GCA_039797035.1 Pseudomonadota bacterium
CCAGCCTTCCCTTGTGGCGGCGGATGGTGAGTGCATCCAGCAGTGCCTGGGTTGGGTGTTCATGCGTGCCGTCGCCGGCATTGATCACCGCCGCATCCACCTTCTGGCTCAGCAGCGAAGGCGCGCCGGATTGCGCATGGCGCACCACCAGCAAATCGCAATGCATGGCATTCAGCGTGCTGGCCGTATCCAGCAAGGTTTCGCCCTTATTCACGCTTGAAGTGCTGACCGACATATTGATGACATCCGCCCCCAGCCGCTTGCCAGCAATTTCAAAACTGGTGCGGGTGCGGGTGCTGTCTTCAAAAAACAGATTGATCAGCGTGCGGCCCTTCAACAGGTCGCGCTGGGTTTTGCCGCTGCGGTTGAGCAGGGCATAGGATTCCGCCAGGTCCAGCAAATCCGCGATATGCGGCGGCTCAAGACCCTCAATGGCGAGGAGGTGTTTGCGGGGGTAAGACACGCGCGCATTTTAGCCGCGCAATCCCCATAAAGGCCAGAGGCGCTTCAGCGCCGCAGGGCGCCTTCCAGCAAGGCCGCCTTTTCCATCAGGCGCGCCTGATCGGGGCTGACCAGCACCTCCCGCTCAGTGCCATCCGATAGGCGCAGCACCAGGCGCCATTCCTTCACCAGGGGGGTCAGATTATTCTCCCCACTGGTGGTTGCCCCGCCCTGCGGGACCACGGCTTCCACCCCAGCCCCCAGCACAGCACCAGGGGGCAAGACCTCCTGCAGGTCGAAAAAGCGCCACCAGGCGGTCACCACATGGGTAAAGACCGCGCTGCCATCGGCGCGAATCGCGAGTGAATAAGGTGCCGGGCTGAAGGACAGCCAGAGAAACAGACCGAGCCCCAGAACGGGAAAAGCAAGCCCCAGAAGCCGGGGCGTCAGGGCCGGCCATTCGGCCAGGAATTGCGGCAGCAAGGCAAACCCCACCATGGCGAAGCCGAGCCCCGCCAGGGCGCCTACCGCATGGCGGACCCGCCCATCCAGCGCGATTTCCACCAGAAGCTGATCCACCCTGAACCCCTCATCCCTTGGTCGCATCCAACGCCGCCTGCAGCATCCAGGCCGCCGCTGCCTTATCAACCGCTGCTGCCCTTTTGCCGCGGCTGAGATCGGCCTCCCCCACCATGGCGCGGTTCACCGCGGCCGAGGAAAGCCTTTCATCCCAAAGCGCTGCCGGAAGACCCGTAGCATCTGACAAGGATTTTGCCCAATCCCGCGCCGCTTGGGCGGAGGGGCCGAAGGATCCATCCAGGCCGAGCGGCAGGCCCACCACCAAGCCCCCCGCCCCTTCCTTGGCCGCAATCGCCTTGATTTCGGCCGCCAAGGCCATCAATTTCCCGCGCTTGAGGCTGCCATAGGGGCTGGCCAGCATCAGCAACACGTCACTCAGCGCCACGCCCACGGTCTTTTCCCCCGGATCCAGGCCGATCAGCCGGGAATGGCGGGGGAGTGCGGCGCGCAAATCTGTCAGGTTGAAGAGAGCCATCGGGGGCCTTATGGTCCGCCGCTCTTTTTCCGGGAAGTAGTGATTTCATGTCCCTCGACACCGCCACCGTCCGGCGCGTTGCGGCCCTCGCCCGTCTGCGCCTTGAAGAACAGGATATCGCCCGCGTGCAGGGCGAGCTGAACGGCATTCTGGGCTGGATTGAACAGCTCCAGGCCGTCAACACCGAAGGGGTGGAGCCAATGGCCGGCGGCACGCCCGGCGGCGCGGCTTCCATGCCAATGCGCGATGATGTCGTGACCGATGGCGGCAAGGCCGAGGCCGTGCTGGCCAATGCGCCGGACCGTGAAGGCGAATATTTCGGCGTGCCGAAGGTGGTGGAATAATGCATCCGACCGATTTTACCCTCGCGGGCGCCCTCGCCGCGTTGAATGAGGGCGCGATCAGCGCCGAGGAATTGACCCGCGCCCATGTGGCTGCGGTTGAAGCGCTGAACCCGAAGCTGAATGCCTTCATCACCACCACCAGCGAACAGGCGCTGGAGGCAGCGCGCGCTTCCGATGCGCGCCGTAAGCGTGGTGAGGCTGGGCCGCTGGAGGGCATTCCGCTCGCGATCAAGGATCTTTTCTGCACCGAAGGTGTGCGCACCACGGCGGCATCCAAAATCCTTGGCAATTTCATCCCGCCTTACGAAAGCACCGTGACCGCGCAGTTGAAGCGCGATGGTGCGGTATTTCTGGGCAAGGCCAATCTGGATGAATTTGCCATGGGGTCATCCAATTTGACCTCGGCCTATGGTGGTGTGCTGAACCCTTGGCAGCGCAAGAATGACCCCGCGGCGCGGCTGGTGCCGGGCGGGTCTTCCGGTGGTTCGGCGGCGGCGGTGGCAGCGCGCATGGCGCTTGGCGCGACCGGAACGGATACCGGCGGTTCCATCCGTCAGCCGGCAGCGTTTTGCGGCATTACCGGCATCAAGCCGACCTATGGGCGCTGTTCGCGCTTTGGCATTGTGGCCTTTGCTTCTTCGCTGGATCAGGCTGGCCCCTTTGCGCGCACGGTGGAAGATTGCGCCATTCTGCTGCGGTCCATGGCCGGGCATGACCCCAAGGATTCGACCAGCGCCGCGCAGCCCGTACCCGATTTCGCTGCTGCTTGTGGGCGGAGCGTGAAGGGCC
>JBDKIR010000010.1:0-2971 GCA_039797035.1 Pseudomonadota bacterium
TTCTTCCTGGCTTTCCGGATCAATACCGATCACGCGCGGCAGCGACAGCAAGCCAAGGGCTGCTTCCAGCGTCATGCCATCAGGGTTCTGCCCGGCAGCCAGGCTCGCGCGGCGCGGCTTGGTGGGCTTGCCCTTGGCATCCGTGCCGGGCTCCCCAAGCTGCACATAAACCCCATAAGGGCCGCGCCGCATCGTCACCGCCTGGCCAGTTGCGGGGTCCTTGCCCAATTCGCGATCCGCGCCCGCGCCGTCGCCATCGGCGGAGCCCACGCCGAAGGGGCGCGTGTAGCGGCATTCCGGATAATTCGAACACCCGATGAAGGCGCCACCGCGCCCAAGCCGCAAGCCAAGCCGCCCGGCAGAACAGCTTGGGCAAACGCGCGGGTCCGTGCCATCGCCGCGCGCGGGGAAGATATGCGGCCCCAAATCCTCATCCAGCGCGTCGATCACATCGCGCACTTTCAGATCCTTGGTCGCTTCCACGGCGCGGGAGAATTCATCCCAGAAGGCATGCATCACCGCGCGCCATTCCGCCCGCCCGCCGGAGATTTCATCAAGCTTTTCCTCCATGGCGGAGGTGAAGCCTGTATCCACGTATTTTTCGAAAAACCGCACCAGGAAGGTGGTGACCATCCGCCCCAAATCCTGCGCGATAAAACGCCGTTTTTCGAGCGAGACATATTTCAGATCCTGCAAGCGCTGCAGGATGGAGGCATAGGTGGAAGGACGCCCAATGCCCAGCTCCTCAAGCTTTTTGACGAGCGAGGCTTCGGAATAGCGCGGCGGCGGCTGGGTGAAATGCTGGCTTGCCGCAATCTCCCCATGCTTCAGCGCTTCCTTTTCCCGCATCGGGGGCAGGATGCGGCTTTCCTCATCCTCTGCGGGGGCGCCTGGCAGGATGCCGGCGCGCGCATCCGCCGCGCGGTCATCCTCATCCTCGCGGTAGAGTTTCAGGAAGCCGTCAAAGGCAATGACAGAACCGGTGGCGCGGAAATTGGCGCGGCCATCCTTGGCGGCGATATCCACCGTGGTCTGGTCCATCTCGGCCGAGGCCATTTGGGAGGCAACCGCGCGCTTCCAGATCAGATCGTAAAGCCTGGCCTGCGCGCCTTCCAATTCGCCGCCCATTGTCTCAGGGCTGCGCGTGACATCCGTCGGGCGGATCGCCTCATGCGCTTCCTGCGCGTTCTTCGCCTTGGAAGCATATTCGCGCGGCGCGGCGGGCATGTAATTCGGCCCGAATGCGCTTTTGACGTGATCGCGAATGGCGGCAATGGCTTCGCGCGCCATCGTCACGCCATCCGTCCGCATATAGGTAATGTGCCCTGCCTCATACAAAGCCTGCGCCGTGCGCATGGTTTGCTGCGCGCCCATGCCAAGCTTGCGTGATGCTTCCATCTGCAAGGTTGAGGTCATGAAGGGTGGCGGCGGGTTGCGCCGCACGCGGCGCTTTTCCACCGACGCGACACTGTAGCTGCCGCCTTCGGCGAGCTTCTTCGCACGCATCGCCGCCGCTTCATCCGGCAGGTCGAATTGCTCAAGCTTGCGGCCTTCAAGATGCGTGAGCCGCGCAGTGAAAGGCGCGCCGGCCGCCGTGGTGAAACGGCCTTCAATGCTCCAGTATTCGCGGGCACGAAAAGCTTCAATCTCGGCTTCGCGTTCGCAAATCAGGCGCAGCGCCACCGATTGCACACGCCCTGCGGAACGCGATCCGGGGAGCTTCCGCCACAGCACAGGCGAAAGCGTATAGCCGACCAGGTAATCCAGCGCGCGGCGCGCCAGATAGGCTTCGATCAGCGGCTGATCCAATTCGCGTGGATGCGCCACGGCATATTGCACCGCGCGCTTGGTGATTTCATTGAAGGTGATGCGCTGAACATGCTTGCCCTTCAGCGCCCCGCGCTCGGCCAACATATCCTTCACATGCCAGGAAATCGCTTCCCCTTCGCGGTCCGGGTCGGTTGCCAGGAACAGGCGCTTTGCACCTTTAAGGGCTGAGGCGATCTTGCCCACCTGCTGTTCGCCGCGCGGGTCCTTGCCCCAGAGCATGGCGAAATCCTGATGCGGCAGGACCGCGCCATCCTTTTCTTCCAGATCGCGGACATGGCCATAGGAGGCCAAAACCGTGAAATCGCGGCCGAGATATTTTTCGATTGTCTTCGCCTTGGCCGGCGATTCCACCACGACTACGTCGCTCATGCCTTCCCGATTCACCCTCGCCCGGATAGCGCTACCCGATGGCCGGGCAGCATATCCACCCGGCCTTCCAGTTCCAGATCGGCAAGCGCCGCCTGGAGCGCGGGGGGTGAGAGGTGACAGCGCCGGAGAAGATCGTCAACAGATATTGGTGACATTCCAATTAAATCAATAAGTTGACCATATTCACCGGGGGTGGCCTCAGACGGTACATCCTCGGGGATCGGCATTTCAGGGGGCGGTGGCAGGGCAAAAAGCGGGCCGTCGCGTGGCGCTTCAGGCAGATGGGCCAGCACATCGGCCGCACTTTCGACCAAATGCGCACCCTGGCGGATCAGGTCATTGGCGCCACGGCTGCGCGGATCAAGCGGGCTGCCAGGGATGGCAAAGACCTCCCGCCCCGCTTCCAAGGCAAGGCGCGCGGTAATCAGCGTGCCGGATCGCTCCGCGGCTTCCACCACCAACACACCCAGCGAAAGCCCGGCCACAATCCGGTTGCGCTTTGGGAAGTGGCGGGCGAGTGGCGCGGTCCCCAAGGCATGTTCCGCCACCAGCGCGCCTTCGCGGCCAATCCGCACCTGAAGCGCAGCGTTTTCCGGTGGATAGGCAACATCCAAGCCGCCCGGCAGCACCGCCAGCGTCCGCCCCGCCCGCAAGGCACCCTGATGCGCTGCCGCATCCACCCCGCGCGCCAGGCCGGAAATCACCAGGACGCCGGCCTTGGTCAGAGCCTCCGCAATATCCTCCGCGATGCGCCGCCCGGCGGCCGAGGCAT
>JBDKIR010000011.1:0-4076 GCA_039797035.1 Pseudomonadota bacterium
GGGACCATGCGGCTTTCCGCGCCACTCTCCAAGAGGGGGCGTGCTGGACCGAGGCATGGCAAAGCGGCATGGTGCGGCTTCCTTGCAGGAGAAAGCCCCATGGATAACGCGACTGAAGCCAATGCCGGCACTTTGGATGTGATTTCGGACGCGATCTGCCCCTGGTGCTGGATTGGCAAACGCAACCTGGATGCGGCTTTGGAAATGCTGGCGGAGGAGGGGCTGACCTTCAAGCTCCGTTTCCGGCCCTTCCAATTGAACCCGGAAATGCCGGCGGAAGGCGTGGATCGGCGGGAATATCGCAGCGCCAAATTCGGCTCGCTCGAAAAATCGCAGGAATTGGACCGCCGCGTGGCCGATGCCGGGCGCGTCGCCGGGCTGGAGTTTCGCCATGACCTGATGGCGCGCACGCCGAATACCTTGGAAGCGCATCGGCTGATCCGCCTCGCCGGCGCCGATGGCCGGCAGCGTGAGGTGGCCGAGGCGATTTTCCAGGCCTATTTCCAGAAGGGCGGGGATATTGGCGATTTCGCAACCCTCGCGAGCCTCGGCGCCGCGGCGGGCATGTCAGCCGAAAGCCTGTCCGCCTTCAGCGCGGGCGATGCCGGGCGGCATGAGGTGCTGACGGAGGATGAGGGCTATCGCCGCGCCGGGATTTCCGGCGTGCCATCCTTTGTGCTGGATCGGCATTTGCTGTTTTCGGGCGCCATGCCGCCGGAGAATATCGCCGATGGGCTGCGGCGGGCGGTGGCGATTTTGCGCGAGCGGGCCGGGGCCGAAGCAGCGGGGTGAGCCGCGCTTCGGTGGGCTCAGGGCTGCCTAGCCGCCATTCAGCATGAGGGCGATTTCCGCCGCCGCCCAGGCCAGGGCGAGCAGGAGGGTGAAATCCCGCATGGCGCCGCGCAATGCGGCCAAGCCGGGCCGGCTGCGACGGAAACGCACGCGAATGGGCCGCTGGGGAATGATCAGGGAGGGATCTTGGTAAAGGGTGCTGCTCATGGCGAGGAATAGAACAAAACAAGAACATGATGGCAAGAGAAAAAATGCGCCATGCGCGGAAAAATTATAAACTATTGAATTATCGATAATTTATGGCGCGCTGGTGCTGCCCGGGCCCAGGGCGCGCTGCATGAGAACACTGTCCACCCAGCGCCCATGTTTCCATCCGGCGGCCTGGATCAGCCCTGCCGGGGTGAAGCCGGCGCGGCGATGCAAAGCGATGGAAGCGGCGTTACCGCTATCGCCGATCACTGCGACCATTTGCCGGAAGCCCGCCGCCGTGCAGCGCGCGATCAGCTCCTTCAATAGGGCCAAACCGATCCCACCTTGGCCGGCGCCAGGGGCAACATAGACCGAGTTCTCTACCGTGAAGCGATAGGCCGGGCGGGTGCGATAGGCGCTGGCATAGGCATAACCCAGAACGCCTTCCGCCCCGACCGCCACCAGATAGGGAAAGCCAGCGCCCGTCACGGCGTCACGCCGGCGGGTCATTTCGGCAAGATCCGGCGGATCAATCTCGAAACTGGCCAGGCCATGGGTCACCCAATGGCCGTAAATCGCGGTAATTTTCGGGAGGTCGGCGGCAGCGCTATCGCGAATGGCAAAATCTTGCATGCGGGACGCATAGCGCTTCTGAACTATTGTCAAAAGCGCCCGGGCGTGATGGCGCAACGCCTATCACACCACGCCACGCCACGCCGCGACAACGCAGCGCTGTGATCTGCCCGGGCAGGGGCTTGTCCATGGCGCTTTGCGGAACGACATTCGACGCAGTGTCACATCGGGCGGCCATTGCCCGGCCAGAAGGAGAAATCGGGTGACCGCAGCTTTGGAAAAGCGCCTCGCGCGCCGCTTGCTGGTGTTGCAGCTGGGCAGTGGTGGGATGGTGGTCCTGGCCGGGGAGGCCGCCGCCCAGGGGCGCAAATCGCCAGCACCCGAACAGCGCAACCCGTCTGGCAAGAATCCAGGGGCGCCGCGCAGTGGTGAGACGGATGCCGACCCAGGCGATGAGGCCGGCAATGGCCGCGGCGTGGCGCGCGGTGGACGGCCCTTGGGGCCGACCGATGCCGATCCGGGGGATCAACCGGGGCAGGGGCGCGGCGGCTCAGGACCCACCGATGCTGATCCAGGGGATCAGCCAGGCCGGGGACGCGGTGGCAATGCTGTGACCGATGCCGATCCGGGGGATCAGGCGGGGCGTGGGCGCGGCAGGGCCGGTGGCGGGACTTCAGATGCTGATCCCGGTGACCTGCCGGGTCAGGGGCGGGGCGGTTCCCGGCGCGAAGCCGGCCCGAGTGATGCCGACCCTGGTGACCCGCCCGGGCGCGGGCGCGGGCAGGAACGGCGCGAGCAACCGCAGATCAAAACCTCGGCCGCGCCCAAGAAATGAAGCAAATCGATCAGGTTAGCTGATCTGAAGATTCTGGAGCGATTCCTCGACTTCGACAAAGCTGGGCATCAGGGCGGTGGGCACCATTTTGCGGCCGGTTTCCACCGCCACCTGCGGCGCATTGCCATGCAGATGCGCGACCAGCACGGCGCGGATCACCTCATGATATTTGCTTTCTTCTTCGATCACGGCCTTGAGCCGGGCTGAGAAAGGCCCGACCAGACCATAGGCGAGCAGAACGCCCAGAAACGTACCAACAAGCGCGCCGCCGATCATTTTCCCCAGGACCGCCGGGGGTTGATCGATCGACGCCATGGTTTTGATCACGCCCATCACCGCCGCAACAATCCCAAGCGCGGGCAGGGCATCCGCGACGGATTGCAGGGCATGGGCGCTGTGCAATTCCTCTTCCTTCATTTTTTTCAATTCGCGCGCCATGACATCTTCGATCTGGTGCGGATCATCGGCATTCATGCCGACCATGCGCAAATAATCGCAAATGATCGCAACCGTGTGGTGATCTTTCAGGATATTGGGGAATTTGTTGAAGGCCGCGCTTACTTCCGGTTTTTCGATATGCGGTTCGATCGCCATCGGGCCCTTGGTTTGCGCGAGCCGCACCAGCCAGAAAAGCAGGCTGAGCAATTCCATGTAATCCTGGCGCTTGTATTTGCCGCCCTTCAGGATTTTGCCGAAGCCGCCAAGGATATGCTTCACCTCCGCGATGCTATTGGCCATCAAAAGAGAACCAAAGGCCGCGCCACCAATGATGGCGAATTCGAAGGGCAGCGCCTTCAGAATAATGTCCATCTTGCCGCCAGCGGCGATATAGCCCCCGAAGACGCAGGCAAGAAGAAAAACAAAGCCAGCAAGTGATATCATGGGCGCGCGCTTTCGGGTGCCTGACGCAGCAGCGTGATGGAAACGCGGCGATTGGCCGCGGCGGTGGGTTGTTCGGGGATCAGCGGGTCACGTTCGGCATGCCCTGCAAGGTTCTTGATGCGGCTATCGGGAATGCCTGCTTCGACCAAAAGCCGGCGCGTGACATTGGCGCGTTCGGTGGAAAGATCCCAATTGCTGCGCTCACCACCGCCGCGGAAGGGGGTCGCATCCGTATGCCCGGCAATGGCGATGGCATTTGGCAGTCGCAGCACCACCTGGGCGACACGTTGCAGCAAGGCGCGCGCGCGATCATTCGGCGCCGCACCGCCCAGCGCGAACATGGGCTGGCGGTCGGCATCGACCAATTGGATGCGCATCCCCTCCGGCGTTTGTTCGACCAGCAATTGGCGGTTCAATTCCGCGAGTGCAGGGTCAGCGCGCACGGCTTCGCGGATTTGTTCCGCAGCCTGCTCAAAAGCTTCCCTTTCGCGTCGCGCCAATTCCTGGCGCATTTCGACCTCGCCCATGTTTTCGGGGCGCTGTTCGGCCGAGGGTTCGGCCGCCGGCCCGCCACGGGGTTGTTCCGGACCGGCGAGTGCGCCGGGCGGGGTGCGCAGCACAAGCCGCGCATCATCCGCATCCTCGCGGCCCGGCGGGCCCTCTCGCCGCGGCATGGGTTCCGCGGGGGTTTGGCTGTCGTCTTCTTCGATATCCATCACCACCGGGCGCTTGCCGGGCTGGGCCTGGATCGCCCCGGTGGTCGACATCAGCGCCGCATCATCATTGGGGGTTTGGCCGCCAAAGG
>JBDKIR010000012.1:0-4756 GCA_039797035.1 Pseudomonadota bacterium
ATTGGGCCCCAGAATGCCAACACGGTCACCACGCAAAATGCGTGTGGAAAAGCCGGTAATGATCCGCCTGGCGCCGAAGGATTTGCTGATATTCTCGGCCGCAATCACCAGGCTGCCGGAACCGTTGGCTTCAGCGGCCTGCATATTGATACGCCCTGGGGCCGTCACGCGTTCCCGATGTCGCGCCCGCAGGGTTTGCAAATTCTCAAGCCGGCGCACATTGCGCTTGCGTCGCGCGGTCACCCCGTAGCGCAGCCAATGTTCCTCACGCACAATCTTGCGCGCCAATTTATGCGCATCGCGTTCTTCTTCTTCCAGCACCTGATCCCGCCAGGCTTCAAAACCGGCAAAGCCCTGTTCCAGCCGACGCGTTGTGCCGCGATCCAGCCAGACCATGGCGCGGGACAGGCTTTCCAGAAAACGCCGGTCATGGCTGATCAGCACAAGGGCCGAGGAACTCGCCGCCAGTTCTGCTTCCAGCCATTCAATCGCCGGCAGATCAAGGTGATTGGTCGGTTCGTCCAGCAGCAGAATATCAGGCGATGGCGCCAAGGCGCGCGCCAGCGCAGCGCGGCGCGCTTCACCGCCGGAAAGGGCGGCCGGCGCTTCCTCACCCGTCATGCCCAGGCTTTCCAGCAAATAGCGCGCGCGATAGGCATCATCCGCCGGCCCAAGCCCGGCTTCGACATAAGCCAGCACGCTGGCGAAGCCGCCAAGATCCGGTTCCTGATCCAGCACGCGCAAGGTCGTGCCCGGTTGCAGAAAACGCGTACCCGCTTCGGGTTCAAGCAGCCCGGCGGCAATTTTCAACAGCGTTGACTTGCCCGAGCCATTGCGCCCGACCAGGGCCAGCCTTTCGCCTGGTGCGACGGAAAGCGTGGCACCATCCAAAAGCCGCGTGGTGCCGAAGCCTTGGCGGATGTCCTGAAGTAACAGAAGTGGAGGTGCGGCCATTTCCTACCCCGCGAAGGGGTCGCGCATCATGATCGTGTCGTCGCGTTCGGGGCTGGTTGAAAGCAGCACAACGGGCGCTTCCACCAATTCCTCAATGCGGCGAACATATTTCACGGCTTCTGCCGGCAATTCGGCATAGGAACGCGCACCGCGCGTGGATCCAGACCAGCCGGGCATCACCTCAAAAATCGGTTCCGCAGCGGCTTGGGCACGCATGCCTGTCGGCAGGCGTTGCATCACTTTGCCCTGCACACGATAGCCGGTGCAGATCTTCAATTCAGAAAGGCCATCCAGCACATCAAGCTTGGTCAGCACCAGGCCCTGCACACCGCCCACCTTCACCGCCTGACGCACCATGCAGGCATCAAACCAACCACAACGGCGCGGGCGGCCGGTGACGGTGCCAAATTCATGGCCGCGTTCACCAAGGCGCTTGCCGATCTCATCATGCAATTCGGTCGGGAAGGGCCCGGAACCGACGCGCGTCGTATAGGCCTTGGCAATGCCGAGCACGAAGCCGATGGCATCCGGCCCAATGCCTGCACCGGCAGCGGCATTGCCCGCGACTGTGTTGCTGCTGGTCACATAGGGATAGGTGCCGTGATCGACATCCAGCATCACCGCCTGCGCGCCTTCAAACAATACGCGCTTGCCGCTGCTGCGTGCCTCATCCAGCCTTTCCCAAACGGCTTCCGCGAAGGGCAGCAGCTTCGGCGCCAAGGCCAAAAGCCCATCCAGCAGCGCCTGCTTTTCGAATTCCGGCGCCCCCAGGCCACGCAGCAGCGTATTGTGATGGCGCAGCAATTCATCAAGCTTGTCGGAAAGCGTCTCAGGCTCCGCCAGATCGCACAAGCGAATGGCGCGGCGCGCCACCTTGTCTTCATAGGCGGGGCCAATGCCGCGCCCGGTGGTGCCGATTTTGGCGTCGCCGCGCGCGGCTTCGCGCGCCTTATCCAAGGCCGGGTGCAGCGGCAGGATCAGCGGCACATTATCGGCAATGCGGAGATTCTCCGGCGTCACGGAAAGCCCCTGCGCCGTCACTTTGGCGATTTCGGAAAGCAGCGCTTCCGGGTCCAGCACCACGCCATTGCCGATGATGCCAAGCTTGCCGCGCACCACGCCGGACGGCAGCAAGGAGAGCTTGTAGGTCTGATCACCCACCACCAGCGTATGGCCGGCATTATGCCCGCCCTGGAAACGCACCACGATATCCGCGCGAGAGGCAAGCCAATCAACAACCTTGCCCTTGCCTTCATCGCCCCATTGGGCACCGATCACGGCGACATTGGCCATGGTTTCAACCTTTCCGAGGGAGCGGCACAGCCCGCCCATCCTGAAGCATATGGGTACAGCCAAGGCGCTCTGGCGTGTCTTCCGCCGAAAGCGCTGCGACAGTGATAAAACCCTGGGCGCGGAAGGCCGCGCCATCCGCGCCCAGGGGAATGAAAAGCCGCGCCGGTTCGGCGGCCCGTGGCGCAGCGCGCAGCACGGCATCGGGGTAGAGCGTCATGCCTGTGGCGGGTTCGCCATTATGGGAAACGTAACGCCCGCCGCGTGCCAATTCCCCGCCAAGTCCTGGGCCATACAGCGTGAAGGCCACGCCCGTGTGATAGCGAAAGCCGCGAAACTCCACGGGATCGAGCGTAATGCGCAGCCCCGGCGCGCGGCGCGCAATGGCCGCCAGAATCGCGGCCGCATTATCCGATAAGGTTCTGGCCGCCGGGGGCAGATCCGCCACGCGCAAAGCCGCCAGGGCTGCCTCGGCGGGGCCGGAAGCCGCCATGAGTGCAGGCAGGGCATGCAGCACGGGTGCGGCCGATTCGCGCACCGCCGCTTCCACCGCCGCGCTATCCTTGCGATCCAGCGCCCGCGATAGGCTGGCGCGAAGTGTGGGCGAAATGGCGGCGGCGTCCAATAAAATGGGCGTCAGGCTGGGCAGGGTGACATCCAGGCTGACTGGCGCCACGCCAATCGCTGCCAGCGCTTCAACGGCGACAATCGCCACTTCCGCATCGGCTTCGATCGCGTCGCTGCCGATCAATTCAATCCCGGCCTGGGGTAATTGCCGTTCCGGGGCCAATTGCGTGCCCCGCACGCGCAAAACCGGGCCTGCATAGCAAAGCCGCAAGGGGCGCGCTTCAGCCACCAGACGTGTCGCGGCAATGCGCGCCACTTGAGGTGTGGTATCCGCCCGCAAACCCATCATCCTTTGGCTCACAGGGTCCATCAGCCGAAAGGTCTGATCAGCAACGGCGGCACCTGAACCGGTCAGCAGACTATCTTCGAATTCCAGCAGGGGCGGCTTGACCCGTTGGTACCCGTGCAGCGCGAAGGCCGCCATCATGGCTTCCACAAGCGATGCTTCCCGTGCCGCATCAGGCGGCAGCAGGTCGGAAAAGCCAGCGGGCAAGAGCGCGGGGTTGGGGAGATCTTCGGTCATGGACGGGCACAGGGTTTGGCAGGGGTAACGCCGCTCGGCAACCCCTGATCGCGTGGCGGCGCGCAATCCCGGCGCGTTTTCGGCCCATTGGGCCTGAAAGACAAAACGCCCCGCCAGGCGCTTGCACTGGCGGGGCGTTCAATGCTGGCTCTCGGCGCTTGGGATCAGCCGCTGGCAGGCAAGAGCCTGGGCTGGTCAGGGCGGATCATTTCAGAATGGGCATGGCCCGTGCCGGTCAAATAGCCATAGAGCTGATGGGCGCCTTCATAGGTCATTTCAATGCCAATCCAGGCGATTAGCGCAACGCCCGCATAGGCAATCCAGCGGAAGCGGGCGAGCAAGCGGGCGATGATGGAAGCGGCAACGCCCATCAGAATGATCGACACAGCAAGGCCCAGGATCAGCATGGGCATATTGCCGCGCGCGATACCGGCAATGGCCAGCACGTTATCAAGCGACATGGAAACATCGGCGATGATGATCTGCTTGAGCGCCTGCATCATGGTCTTGCCATGGCCATGTTCGCCCTCTTCCGGGTTTTCCTCCTCTTCCTTTTCTTCGCGCAGTTCCTTGAAGAAACCATAGGCGATCCAAAGCAGCAGCAGGCCGCCGATCAACAAAAGCCCGGGTACTTCGAGCAGGTAAACCGCAAAGATGGAAAAGATCACGCGCAGCACGGTGGCGAAGACCATGCCAAAAAGAATGGCACGCGACCGTTGCGCCGCTGGCAGGCCGGCAGCGGCCAAGCCAATCAAAACCGCATTATCACCCGATAAGACGACATTGGCGAACATGATCTGGCCGAAGGTGGCCAGATTGAAGTTATCCAAAAGAGACGAAAAATCCATTGAGCCACCTCCCGGCATAAATGGGCCGGGACGGCACGCGTAACGTGCCGTTTACCTCCCTGCCCCTCAAGCGGGGGAGGCTAACGGCATTACGCAGGCGCGTGAAGCCCTGGGCGGATCATCCCGTTTTGGCTTGGCGACGCGCATCCCTCACCAGGTCGGAGGCATAGGCGGCAAGCCCGGAGTAGACGACAATCTGCAAGATCGTGGCACCGACCCAAAGCCATATGGGGAAGACCCCAGGCAAGGCCAGGAAGCCAAGCGGCAGGAACAGGTAGGCATAGGCTTCAGGCACCCGGTCCGCCACTTCATGCGTGCCGTCCCAGATCATGTCGCCAGCGACATAGAGGATGATCAGGAAGCCGATCCAGGCAATCCAGCGATACTTGTTCAGCATATTGGCGATGAAGGTGGCCGCCACCCCCATCAGGACCACGGAAATCGCCAAACCAACCACGAGGACCCAGGTATGGTCTTTGGCTGCGCCCGCCACGGCCAAGACATTGTCCAGGCT
>JBDKIR010000013.1:0-4438 GCA_039797035.1 Pseudomonadota bacterium
CTTACGCCCGAAAATACATCCCCTGTACCAGTCAGGATGACAACGCGGTTTTCACGGTCTCTTGCAACATCAGCAAAAGCATCTGGTAACTCACCATGGGGGATCATGCCCCAACGTAACGGCCCATCATCCGTATGAAAGCGCATTTCCAGAATGCCATTTTCACGGCGCATATGAATGGAGGAATAGCGCGTGGCGTAGTCAGAAAATGCGCGGGTCATTGAAGTATCACCAATTTCACGGGGCGATCCGGCCATGCGGCCCCACGCGCGCGGGGCACAACTACAGGCAGGGCGAGGGGGCCTGACAGCGCGCTGGGTGAGCGTTTTTCCATTTTCCTCTCCGTAGCCCTGGCGCTGCGTCTGGTGATTCAGCCCTGCCGGAGCACATTCTGATCGCATCCGAAGGTTAGGCAGCCTGCCGCAAGCCTAGCAAGGGCTTGGCCAGTTTCAGATAAGGCGCGCCCTGAGGCGTGTGACGACGATTTCCGCGATGATCACAATGATCAGGATCGCAAACAGAATGGTCGCGACGCGGTCCCATTGAAAGAAATTGATGGCGTCGTCGAGTACAACGCCAATGCCACCAGCCCCCACCAAGCCCAAAACGGCGCTTTCGCGGATATTGATATCCCACCGAAACAGCGCAACGCCCCAGAAGGCTGGTTCAATCTGCGGCCAGGCCCCCTTCAGGATGACACTGCTGCGCGGTGCGCCTGTGGCACTCAATGCCTCCAAGGGGCCGGGAGAGATTTCCTCCAGGGCTTCGGCGAGCAATTTGCCCACAAACCCAATGCTCCGGAAGGCGATGGCGAAAGTGCCGGCGGCCGCACCAGGGCCAAATACGGCGACAAAAATCAAGGCCCAAACCAGAGAGTTCACGGATCGCGATGTCACCAGCAACAACTGCGCGAAGCTATTGAGCGTGCGTGATCGGCAAATATTGCGCGCTGCCAATAGCGCCAAGGGGATGGCCAGGATGAAGGAGAATAACGTGCCAAGGGTCGCGATATGCAGGGTTTCAACCAGGGCCTCATGCACGCCCATGCGATAATAGCCAAGATCAGGTGGCCACATGCGCACCAGCAGATCCATCATCTGTTCCGGGGCGTCGATCAGGAATTCCGGAATGACTTCAACACTGCGCATCGCCCATACCAGCGCAGCCACAATGCTTAGATAGACGAACCACCGCCCAAATCGTTCAAGCGGTGTGAAGCGATGCCATTCGCGCAGCAGTGCTGTCATCTCAGTGCGGCCCTGATGCGGCCAGAAACCACTTCTGCCAGGAAGATCATGGCGATGATGGTCATCAGGATGGCGGCGACAAAATCATAATCAAACCGCTTGAAAGCGGCGAAGAGTGTCCCGCCAATGCCGCCAGCACCAACAATGCCCACCAGGGTGGAATTGCGCAGGTTGGAATCCAGTTGATATAGCGAAAAGCCAAGGAAGCGGGACGCGACCTGGGGCAGAATGCCGTATAGAATAACCGCAGCAGGGCCGGCCCCAGTGGCACGTATGGCTTCTACCTGCTTCATGGAAACCTCTTCGATCGCTTCGGCAAAAAGCTTGGCGATGAAGCCGACCGAGGCAATGGTAAGGGCCGCAATACCCGCAAGCGCCCCGAAGCCGATGGCTTTGACAAAAAGAATGGCGACAATCACGTAATGCAAGCTGCGACAAAAGGCGATGAAGCCGCGTGTCAGCATGGTGAGGGGCTTGGGCGCCAAATTGCGGGCCGCCATCAGGCCAAGCGGCAAAGCCAGGATAATGCCCAGCGCGGAAGACAAAAGGGCGATCTGGACAGATTCGATCAGGCCTTCAGCCAGAAGCTCCCAGCGGGTGAAGTTTGGCGGCCACATCCGCGCCAGGAAGCGGCTGGCTTCCCCCATGCCGATGGAAAAACGCGCCCAGGTAAGGTCCAGCCGGGACATGGCATAGAGGGTGTAGGCCACGAACAACACGCCGATCAGCCGCATTGGCCAATTGGGTGGAAAAGCGCGTGAGCGGATGGGGAAACTGCTCATAGCCAGTCTTCGCCACCATAAATCTGGCGGAGATGATGGGTTTCCAGCGTCTCAGGGGGTCCATCAAAAATGATACTGCCGCCAGACATGCCGATGATCCGTTGCGCAAAGCGCCGCGCCAGATCGACGTTATGGATATTCACAATCAGGGGCACGCCGGTGCTGGCGGTGAGGCCCGTCATCAATTCCATGATTTCAACAGCAGTCCGCGGATCTAATGAGGAGGTAGGCTCATCCGCCAAAAGCAATTCGGGTTGCTGCATCAAGGCACGCGCAATGCCAACACGCTGGCGTTGGCCACCCGAAAGCGCATCAGCCCTTTGGCTTGCGTGGTCTGGTAAGCCCACCGCATCAAGCAGGGTGAAGGCGCGTTCAATATCTGCCGCCGGATAGCGGCGCAGCCAAGCCTGCCAGAAGGAAACATATCCAAGCCGTCCGGACAGGATATTTTCCATTACACTCAGGCGTTCCACCAAATTATATTCCTGGAACACCATGCCTATCCGTCGGCGAGCCATCCGCAGCGCACGGCCACGCAAGGGGACAAGATCCTGCCCATTCAGCAGAATCCTGCCCGCCGTTGGTTCAACCAGGCGGTTGATGCACCGAAGCAGCGTGGATTTGCCGGTGCCGGAAGGGCCGATAATGGCGGTGATGCCTTTGGCCGGTAAGGCAAGGTCAATCCCGCGCAAGACCAGCTTGCCCGGCACATATTCCTTGACCAGGCCTTCAATGACCAAGCCTGACTTCACCGCCCTATCGCTCATTGCGGGCGCGCCGGCGCCTGTTGCTGCTGCTGGCGCTGCTGATTGCGGCGCTGTTCAGCTTCCAATTCGCGGCGGCTTTCAGCATCAAAGGCGGCGCGGTTATAGGGGGCATTCACCGCATCGGCCACGGCGCGCACCGGTGCCCATTGCTGTGCGTAAGTCGCAGGCCAGAACCGATCATTGCCACCAAGGTCGCGTTGCAGGGCTTCCGGGAAGCGATAATCAAAGAAACATTTGCGGATGCGTTCCGCCAATTCCGGCTTCAGATCATGCGCCAGCGCGAAGGATGATGTCGGGAAGGGGTCTGATTGCCAAATGATGCGGAAATTCTCACGCCTTACCTGGCCACGCCCCACCATGCGGTTGAAGACATCGGACGCGACCGGCGCGGCGTCGTAATCGCCCGCATTCACGCCCATAACGCTGCGGTCATGGCCACCGGAATAAAGCACCCGATAATCCGTATCTGGCGTCAGCCCCAGGCCCGGGAAGAAGGCGCGCGGTGCCAGGTTGCCGGAATTCGAAGTCGCTGAGGTATGCGCGACGCGCTTGCCCTTGAGATCTGCAAGGCTTTGGAAGGGGCTATCGGCGCGAACCACCATGAAGACCCGGTAGCTTTCAAAGGCTTCCGCATTGCCCTTGATGGCGAAGGGCACCGCGCCCGCCAGATTCACCGCAAAGGCGGTCGGGCCCGTGGAAAAACCGGCGATATGCAGCCGCCCGGAACGCATCGCTTCCACCTGCGCGGCATTGCTGGTGACCTGGAAATACACCACGCGGCGCCCGACGCATTGGCCAAGATAATCCAGCAATGGCCGGAATTGCGTGGCGTAAAGCGCTGGATCTTCAACGGGTGTATAGGCGAAGACGAGGGTTGATGGGTCGCGCTGGCGTGCCGCCTCGGCCGGTGCATCCGCCACCATGTCCCGATTGGCGTCACAATACGCATCATCCAGGGAACCGCGGAAGGCGCAATTCCCTTGTGCCTGGGCAGGTGGCGGGGCAGCGGCCAGAAGCGCTGCAAGGCAGCCCAAGGTGCCAATGGTTTTCCTGAACATGCTCTTCTCCCTTTTTCGGCTAGCCTATCCTGGATGCGGACATCATGGCCGCACCAGCACAACACCTTGCGGTTCGAAATTGACCTGCACCGAGGCACCAGCGCCATAGCGCTTCTGCCTGACAGACACGATGCCGAATAACTCACCAATCGGTGTCGCGATAAGGTATTCCATATGCGAACCCATATAGGTTGCGCGTGTGATCTGCCCTGCCAGGCCCGTTTCACTCTCAGCCAGGTTGATGGCTTCCGGCCTGATCACCACATCGCAGTCACCACACGGCAAGCCACGATGCGGCAAGCTTAGTTCGATTGTAGCCAAGCTGACCTTTGCCGTATCGCCATTGATTGCTTCAATCCGGCCTTGAACGTGATTGGCTTCCCCCATGAAGGTGGCGACAAAGACATTTTCCGGATTGGCGTAAAGTGCTTCCGGCGTGCCGCTTTGGGCGATTTCCGCGTTGCGCATCACCACAATCTTGTCTGAAACCGCCAAGGCTTCCGATTGATCATGCGTCACGTAAACCACGGTCAGCCCCAGGCGTTGCTGTAGGCTGCGGATTTCCTCGCGCATGCTGCGGCGCA
>JBDKIR010000014.1:0-3497 GCA_039797035.1 Pseudomonadota bacterium
CATCCTCCCGGTTTTATCGATCTAGCCTAGATGAGCGTTTCCCTGGGAAGCAAGCATGCCCCCGGCTTGATCTTGCCAGCGATGTTAACGCTTTGCCGGTCCTCAGCAAGAAAATTCACCACCCCCCGTGACACTTGGTGGCAAGAGCGGCGAACTTGGCTAGAACAACCCGATCAAGCGGGAGGCGATGCCATGGACGCGGCAACACGGGCGGAATTTCAAGTCGAAGGCCACTGGGCCATGGCACGGCGGCACCGCATTCGTTGGGCGCAGTGCGATATCTATGCCCATATCAACCACGCCGCCTATTTCACCATGTTTGAGGATATGCGGATCGATTGGTGGCTCGCTTCCGGCGGGCGCTTCGGGGCGGATGCGGAAGGGCCGGTGGTCGCTTCCATTGAAGCGAAATATCTGCGCCCAGGTCATTTCAACGAAGATGTCTTGCTGACGGTGCGCGCGGTCAGTTTCCGGCGGACCTCCTTCATCCACGAATACGGGCTATGGCGCGATGGGCTGTTATGCTCCGGCCGGGCGGTCTGTGTTGTGGTCAATAACGCCACCGGGGCCAAGGCGCCCATTTCGGACGGTTTGCGCCAGTTGATGATGACGCGTGATCAGGCGGTGGCTGAAGGCTGAAGGGGCTTTTTCGCCCCTCAGGGCGCCGTCATGGGAAGGTTGCTGGCGCTCCCGCTGCGCCGCCATGCTTCATCCAATTCGCGGCGCAGCGTTTCAGGATCCGCCAAGACCAGGCCGCCCCTCGTGACCTGAACCAGGCCTTCCTGCTGCAGGGCGGACATATTGCGCGATACCACTTCGCGCCGACTTCCGATGCGCGCCCCCAGTTCCTGATGATGGCGCTTGGGGGAAATGATCAGCCCGCCATTCTGCCTGGGCCGGGCCAGGCGCAACAACAGGCCAATCAGGCGCGCGCGCACCGGCAGAACACTGAGTTCAAAAAGACGCTGATCCTTGTCGCGCAATTGTGCGGCCAAGCGTTTCAGCAAGAATGCGGAAGCCCCCGGCGTCTGGGTCACGAAATCCACAAAGGCCTGTGCCGGTAGGGCACAAATCTGCGCCCGGGTCAGCGCCATGATCCCCGCCGAACGCGGCCCGCCATCCAATGCGGCGATTTCACCAAAAAGCGCTCCGGCGCCGATTTCATTCAAAATCAATTCATGGCCGCCCAGGCTACGCACATAGACCCTGAGCACACCATCCTTCACCAGATAGACATCGGAGGAAGCATCGCCTGCTTCCAGAATGATGTCCCCTGGCCGATAGCCACGCCAGCGTGCCAGCGCTTCAAGCCCCGCCAGGGCATTCCCCGCGAAACCAGCGAAAAACGGCAAATCGGATAATTGCTGCACAGGCTCTCTCAAGCGTCACTCCGCGTGCAAAGCAGCAGCAAAGTCTGGGGCCGTCAATTATATAATTTTTGGCAAATATTGATCAGGAGCCCCGCCGCCTGCCCGCCCTGAAGCCCATGGCACCTTGAAGCGGGGATGGGTTGTCGGAAGTTGCAGCGAGACCGATGATGCCGCGGCATGCGGCCGGGCCAACAGGCAGGCTGCGCGCGGCGCGGTCACAGGGATCGGAAAGGGGAAAGTCGCATGACTGAATATCGCTTTTGCCAGGTGCAGGATGAGGGCCGGCTGCGCATTGTCACGCTGAACAGGCCCGAGGTGATGAACGCGCTGCATGCCGATGCGCATGAGGAGCTGGAAGCGATCTGGGATGAATTTGCGCGCAGCCCTGATCTTTGGGTCGGTATTGTGACCGGCGCCGGGGAGCGTGCCTTTTCGGCCGGGAATGATTTGAAGGTGCAGGCCGCGGGCATGCGCCGCCCCATGCCGCCCACAGGCTTTGCCGGCCTGACGCATCGCTTTGATCTGGAAAAGCCGATCATTGCCGCGGTGAATGGCCTTGCCATGGGTGGCGGCTTTGAAATCGCCCTGGCGTGCGACTTGATCATCGCAGCCGAAAACGCGCTTTTCGCCCTGCCCGAACCGCGTGTGGGGTTGGTTGCTGGTGCGGGCGGGCTGCATCGCCTGCCGCGCATGATCGGCCAGAAGCAGGCGCTTGGCATGATCCTGACCGGGCGGCGCGTGCCCGCTGCCGAAGGGCTCAGCCTTGGCTTCGTGAATGAGGTTGTGCCGCAAGGCCAAGCGCTGGAAGCGGCGAAACGCTGGGCGGCGCTGATCCTGGAATGCTCACCACTCGCGATCCGTGCCTCAAAACAGGCGGTTTATGCCGGGCTGGATGAAGAAAGCCTCGCGACGGCGATCACCACCATGTATCCGGCGCAAGCGCGCAATCGCGACAGTCAGGATTTCATCGAAGGGCCGAAAGCCTTCGCGGAAAAACGCAAGCCGAATTGGCGCAACATGTAGCGCATAGGGAGAGGCCTGGCGCTGGGTAAGGCTTGCTTGCCTGCCCCCTGCAATTGCTTGAAGCTAGCCTCGTTACGCGGCGCGTTTACTGGAGAAGAAATATGAAAGAACGGATCGCAGTTTTCGGCATGGGACAAATGGGCGCGAATATGGCGTCCCGCCTGACCGAACAGGGTTTTGATGTGCTTGGCTATGATATCAGCCCGGCGCGCCGTCAGGAATTGGCGGAACGCCAGGTTGCGGTGGCGGATACGGTAGAAGCCGCACTTGCCGGCCGCCCCGTGGTGCTGACCAGCCTGCCCGATCCGGCGGCAGCCAGGGCCGCTTGGCTTTCCCCAGGTGGTCTGGTGGATACGGCGACCCCCGGTACCCTCATCATCGAACTCTCAACGCTTGATCCCGCGACCATGCGCGACATTGCCGCCGCCGCGAGCGCCAAGGGCATTGCCGTGCTGGATTGCCCCGTAAGTGGTGGGCCCATGGAATCCCTCCGTGGTGAATTGGTGCTGATTGTGGGCGGCGATCTGGCCGATATCCGCCGCGCTGAACCTGTGCTGCAAAGCCTGGGGCAAAGCTGGTCCCATACCGGGCCGATTGGCACCGCCAAGGCGGTGAAACTCGTGAACAACATGATGTCCATGGGCAATGTGCTGATCGCCTGCGAAGCCTTTGCGCTGGGCGAAGCCGCAGGCGTGGCACCCGAAACACTTTATCAGGTCCTCTCCACAAGCGGCGGGCGATCCTTCCATTTCACCAAGCGCTTCCCGAAGGCGCTCAAGAATGATTTCGATCCCGGCTTCAAGATGGAGCTTGGGGAAAAGGACCTTGCGCTTGCAATTGATTTCGGCCGCACCCTACGCCAACCAACGCCCGCGACGTCGGCCGTGCGCGAATTGATGGCGCAGGCACTCGCCACCGGCCATCGTGGCCGCGATGTGGTGGCGCTGCTTGAAATGTTTCGTGGTTATACGGGGAAGAAATAAAGGACAGAGCGCTGAGAGCGTTACCGATATCGCGCGGCGGTGATGAATTGGCTGAAGGCCTCACACCAGATCAGCACACTGGTATAGGCTTCGATATCAATGTGCTGTGGCACGCCAAGGA
>JBDKIR010000015.1:0-2641 GCA_039797035.1 Pseudomonadota bacterium
CAGAACAACGCCAAGGCGGCCATCAAGCAGCCGTGGGTCCGCCGCTGTTTCGAAGCCGCATTTTGCCCGCGCCACGATTTCATGCCGATCGCCTAGGCCCTTCGCATGGCAAGGGTCAAGCACATCTTGGCAGGCCGCTGGCTAGAAATGATCCGCCCGCAAAACCTGGCAATCGGTAATGGTGACAATGGCAGGCCGCGCGCCCAGCAATTCGCGATCGGCCGACAAGATCCGTTCAGCAACCTCGGCCGAGGTGATGCACAGGATCAGGACATTATCATCCACCCCGCCCGGATCCCCCGCGCGCCGGATACCCTGATGCCCCCGGCCCGCCAGTACCGGCAAAATGGTCCAGCCTGTCGCGCCCAGGCGATCCAGCAGCAGCGTCACTGCTTCTGCCCTTACGGCTTCAACGACGATTTCAATTTTCTTGCGTGCATGCATCGGCCGATCCCCGTTTGATTATGATGTGGCCAGCCGCGCCACCCAAAGCCAGAGCGGCACGCCAGCCAATATATTGAAGGGGAAGGTGATGGCGAGCGAAAGGGTCACGTAAACCCCGGCATCGGCTGCTGGCAGCGCCAGGCGCATGGCGGCGGCACGGCAATATAGGATGCCGAAGCGCCCAGCACCGCCATCAACCCGACCCCACCGGGCGAGAGCCCCGCCAGAAGGCCGCCGGCCAACCCCGCCGCGCCGCCCAGCAGCGGCATCAGCAAGGCAAAGGCAATCAGGCGCCCATCCAGGCCACGCCCCCGATCACGCAAGCGCCGCGCCGCCGTAAGACCCATATCGAGCAAAAAAAGGCAGAGCGCGCCGGGGAATAAGGCGCCGATAAAGGGGGAAAGCTGCCGCTCTGCCCCGGCCCCGCCGAGCCAGCCAATCAGGAAGGCCCCCAGTAGAAGCACCACCGACCCATTCAGCAGGACTTCGCGCGCCATTTCACGCGCCCCGCCCGAAGTTGCTTCGCCGCCACGCCGGGCGATCAGCAGGGCGGTCAGGATGGCAGGGGTTTCCATCGCCGCCAGCACCGCCGGCATGAAGCCTTCATAAGCCTGCCCCGCGGCATTCAATTGCCCAACCGCCGCGGCAAAAGTGACGACGCTGACCGAACCATAATGCGCCGATACGGCGGCCGCCGTTGCGTGGTCCAACCGCGTGCCAAGGCGCAGCAGGCCATAGGCCGGCAATGGCAGCAGCGCCGAAAGCGCGATACCCACCAGCAAGGCCGGCGCCAACCCGGCGGCAGCGCCTGGTTGGGCAATCGCAATGCCCCCCTTCAGGCCAATCGCCATCATCAGATAGAGCGAGAGCGATTTGGCCAGCGCTTCCGGCACCGAAAGATCCGATCGCAAGGCCGCAGCGGCAAAACCGAGGGCGAAGAATAGGACCGGCGGGGGAAGAAGGTCAGCGAAGCTCATGCGCCGCGCGCGATAGGGGTAAGGCTTGGCGCTGTAAAGCCGCCGGAGCGGGTCGGCCCCGGTTTGCGGCGCGTTGATGGCGCCAGCAGGAATAATTCGGCAGCGCCGTTTCAGCCCATGGCGGGCGGCAGGCCATGATAGCCACGGCCGTAATACATGAGGCAGCCTGCTTCCATCGGCGCGAAGCGCACTGCCTGGACCGAGGCGAAAACCACGGAATGGGTGCCTTGTTCCATCACCTCGGCAATGCGGCAATCGAAGCTGGCAGCGGCGCCTTCCAAGACCGGGGCACCGGTCGCAAGGCTGCCCCAATGCCCGGCCGCGAAACGTGCCGCCATATCCAATTTGTCGCTCGGCGCGGAAAAGGCGTTGGAAACCGCCTGTTGCCCGGCCGAAAGCGTGTTCACGCACAAAATGCCATTGGCCAGGAACAGCGCACTGCGCGGGCTGGTGCGGTTGAGACAGACCAGCAAGGTGGCCGGGTCATCGGTGACGGAACAGACGGCTGTCGCAGTGATACCGCCCTTCCCGGCCACGCCATCGGTGGTGATGATATTCACCGCCGCCCCCAGCCGGGCCATGGCGTCGCGGAAATCCTGCCGGGATACGGGCATATCAGCTCATCCTTACGCGCGCGGGATCGATAAACGCGCTTTTTATCGGTCTATCACCGCCGCGCCGCCGCGTCACGCCAGGCGGTCTGACACAGCCGATAGAGCAAATGCCGCCGGTAATGATGCCCTTCGGGCAGGCGCGGATGGTCGAATTCCCCCACCGGGGACATGCCGAGCTTGACCATAAGCTTCCAGGACGCCGCATTGCCCGGCACGGTGAAGGCGACAATCGATGCCAGCCCAAGCCTGCCAAAACCGAAATCCAGCGCGGCCCGCGCGGCTTCTTCCGCATAGCCCTGGCGGCGAAAACGCGCATCAATGCGCCAGCCGATTTCAATCGCCGGGGTGAAATCCGCCTGCCAGGGAATGGTCATGAGCCCAACCACGCCGACAAAATCCCCGGTCGCGGCTTCCGCTGCCACCCAAAAGCCCCAGCCATGTTCCGCGAAATGCGCGCGCAGCCGCGCTGCCCAGGCATCGCTTTCCGCCCGCGTCATGGTGGCGGCGAAATAGCGCATGCTCTCAGGGTCGCCATTGATGGCGAAAAGCGGCTCCAGATCCTCATCCCGCCAGGGGCGGAGGATGAGCCTTGCGGTGGAAAGTAAG
>JBDKIR010000016.1:0-5465 GCA_039797035.1 Pseudomonadota bacterium
GTTTATATGCAATGCGCGAAATCTATTGTGCGGTCACGGCTTTGGGGCGATTTGGCGCGCCCGGCTTGCGTGCCGACAGCGGGGCAGATGATCGCATCCCATACTGGCGGCATGGTGGATCCCGCCGCTTATGATGCAACAGCGCCGGCGCGCATTGCGGAGACGCTTTACTGACGTGCCTTCAAACGACCGGTAGCATCGCTTCCAAGCCCCCGCCGATGCGCAAGGGTGCGACGCGCCGCGCAAGGCCGGTGCTGTCATCCGTTTCAACAAATAGCCCGCAAATCGTCGCCTCATTTTCCGCCGGTGCAAGGCGTTCCGCCGGCACCTTGCGCCAGAAGCGGATGGATGCGCCGGCCTTTTGCATGCCGATCACGCTATCATAATCGCCGCACATGCCGGCATCGGTTTGAAACGCCGTGCCGCCAGGCAGGATGCGATGATCGGCTGTCGGCACATGGGTATGGGTGCCGATCACCAGGCTGACGCGGCCATCAAAACTATGGCCCATGGCCTGTTTTTCCGAAGATGCCTCGGCATGGAAATCGATGATGATGGCCTGCACCGTGCCTTGCGGCCCCAGGCTATGCTGCGCCAATTCCGCCTGAATGGCGCGGAAGGGATCATCCAGCGGTTCCATGAACAAGCGCCCCATGGCCTGCAAGACCAAAGCCCGCCTGCCATCGGCCAGCACCGCCACCACCGCCCCCTTCCCCGGCGTGCCGGGCGGGTAATTCAAGGGGCGGATGAGACGCGGTTCGGTTTCGATATACGGAATGATTTCCTTGCGATCCCAGGCGTGGTTGCCGAGTGTCAGTACATCTGCCCCCGCGAGAAACAGCGCGCGCGCCATCTCCGGCGCCAAGCCAAACCCGTGAGAGGCGTTTTCCGCATTCACCACCACAAGATCAAGGCGAAGTTTCTCACGCAAGCCCGGCAGGGTTGCGGTCACGGCATCACGCCCGGCGCGGCCAACAATATCGCCAAGGAAAAGCAGCCTCACGCAGGGTCTCCACAAAAAATGACGCCGGTTTCGGTGGCGATCAGGGGCAGACGAAAATCCAAAGGCCCCGCCGGCACTTCGGACATTTCCTGCCCCGCATAGGCGATGCCGATGGGTTTTGCACCCGGCAAGCCGGCCAGCGTGCGATCATAATAGCCGCCACCATAGCCAAGCCGGCGCCCGGCACGGTCAAAAGCCAAAAGCGGCACCAGCAGAATATCGGGGCGGAGCACCTCCCCCTCCGGCGGTTGGGATGTACCCATGGGGCCGGGGCGGAGCGCTGTGCCCAATGCCCAGGCGCGAAACACCAAAGGCTGCCCGCGCGGCGGCGTGACGGGCAAGGCAAGCCGGTGCCCCCTTTGGGCCAAAGCGAACATGACCGGGCGCGGGTCCATCTCCTCGCCCATGGGCCAATAGCCAGCGATGATGGCCCCGGGCGGTGGGGCATAGGCATCCAGCAAGGCAGCCGCCAGACGCGCCGGCGCCCCAGCGCTACCAAGCGCCGCACGCTTCACGAGGGCAAGTTTGCGCGCCGCCGCTTTGGCGCCCTGCAAGGCAGCGTCCGATGCGGCGGAGAGAGCCTCAGTCACGCGCGATTCCCGATAACAAGCTTGCGGCAGTGCGGAGCCACCATGGCCGCTGGCGTCTCATCCTCCCAAGGCCTGCTTACGCAGGTGGGCGCCAGATACCCGAACCACGGCCCGGACAGAGCCAGCTCCCGGAGGATGTGCATTGGCCCCGGGGATGAATTGCCTGGCGCACCTGGCAGCCCCGCAAGACCTAGTTAGGCTTCCTCAAGCCCCGCGGCAATGGCCTCAATCTTTTCAGCCAAGCGGTTCAGGCCATGCAGCACGGCTGGGTTCGGTGCAGGCGGTGTGGCCATGCTGGCACCGCCAGCCTTCAAGGCAGCGTTTTCCGCCTGAAGATCATTGGCCTCATCGGCCAATTGCAGGGCGGCCAGCAACAACATGCGGGTTTCGCCGAACTGGATGCCCATGGCCTTCAGCGCGCTGACGCGCTTATCCACCTCGGCGGCCATATTGGTCAGATGCTTTTCCTGCCCATCCTGGCATGCCACCGGATGCGCATAGCCACCGACGCGGACGGTTACCTGAGCCATCAGCCCTCCTCACCCAGCGTCTCGCGCAGGCGCGCAATGGTTTCATCAAGCCGGCGCGCCAAGGCCTCTACCGCTGCCTTGGGTACCGCTTCCCCTTCGGTGGTGTGGGAGATGGCTTTTCGATGCTCTACAGCACGGCCGAGCCGGTCCACGGCCGCTTCCAGCCGCGCCATGGCTTCGCTCACCGCATCCCCGTTTTGCTCGCTCACTGCTTCTCCGAACGACTTGGCGCAACTGGTTCAAAAGGCTATGCGCGTGGCTGAAATGCTTGGCATGCAAGGGCCTTGGGGTCAACGGTGATCAACCATCCGGACCAGCTACCGCCTGCCGTGACAGTCCATGGGCTGGCCCAGGCGCTTTGGGCCTTATCGGCCGCTGAGGGGCGGTCCATCCTATTGCTCTCAGCCCCCGGGGCGGCGGGCTATGCCGGGGCGGGGTGGTTTCGCGCCCTGCTGGCGGAAGCGGCCAAGACCTTCCCCGAAGCGCCCTTCGAAGCTGCCCTGGATTGCGGTGACGCCGCCGGCCATGCCCTGGCCGCCATGCGGGCCGGCATCCAGATTATCATTTTTGAGACAGCGCATCCCGCCCAAGCAAGCCTCGCCATGGCAGCGGCCGAGCATGGTGCGCGGCTTTTGCCCCACCGACCTCTGGCGCTTGATCTGGCGGCGCTGGACCCGAAGCGGCGCGATGATCAGGCGCAGCTACGTGCCTGGCTTGCCACAGGAACGCCACAGCTTCCGGCGACATAACATCCTGGTGACAGAAAAGGCCGCCTGCGCTATCGCCGCTCGGCCCGCACGGAAACGAAAAGGATGGCATCATGAAATTGACGCGCCGCGTGAAGGAAATTCTCTCCTGGTATGAGAGCGACACGCCAGGAACCAAGGCGAATCTGGCCCGCATCCTGATGGAAGGGAAGCTGGGTGGCACGGGCCGCATGGTGATCCTGCCTGTCGATCAGGGCTTCGAACATGGCCCGGCACGGTCCTTCGCGCCCAATCCGGCGGCCTATGATCCGCATTATCATTTCGAGTTGGCGATTGAAGCGGGGCTGAATGCCTATGCCGCGCCGCTTGGCATGATTGAAGCGGGCGCTGCAACCTTTGCTGGCGCCATCCCGACCATCCTGAAGGTCAATTCTTCCAATAGCCTTTCCACCACCAAGGATCAGGCCGTGACCGGCAGTGTGGCCGATGCGCTGCGCCTTGGCTGTTCGGCGATTGGTTTCACCATCTACCCGTCATCCGAATTTCAGTTTGAGATGATGGAAGAACTCCGCGAATTGGCTGAAGAAGCCAAGGCCGCGGGTCTTGCCGTGGTGGTCTGGTCCTATCCGCGCGGGCCGATGCTGGACAAGAATGGCGAAACCGCCTTCGACATTTGCGCCTATGCAGCGCATATGGCGGCGCTGATGGGCGCGCATATCATCAAGGTGAAGCCGCCCACGGATGTGCTGAGCCTGGATGCGGCGAAGAAGGTTTATATCGAACGCAAGATCGATGGCAGCGACCTGGCGAAGCGCATCAACCATGTGGTGCAGGCCTGCTTCAATGGCCGTCGTCTGGTGGTCTTCTCGGGCGGTGAGGCGAAGGGCACGGATGCGTTGCTCGCCGAAGCGCGCGCGATTCATGCCGGTGGCGGCAATGGGTCCATTGTTGGCCGCAACGCCTTCCAGCGCCCGAAGGATGAGGCGCTGAAGCTGCTTGGCCAGATGATCGAAGTCTATAAGGGCAAGGCCTGAGGTCTTAGCTTGGGGCGATGGCTGAGCCATCGCCCCTTCCCTGCGCCAAACTTGACGCCAGCGCCCAGCAGGGCAGAAATGGCGTGGTGCAAAACCTTTCATTGACATGATGCCGGCCGATCCTGCGGCCAATTGGGCCTTTGATCTGCCAGTACAACCGCGCGGCTATCGCTGGTGGTATCTGGATGCGCTTTCCGATGATGGCTTGCATGGCATCACCATCATTGCCTTTCTCGGCACGGTATTTTCCCCCTGGTATGCCTTTGCGCGGCGCGGTGGTGGCGGTGATCCGCTCAATCATTGCTGCATGCATGTGGCGCTTTATGGCCGGCCGGCACGTTGGGCGATGACGGATCGGCGGCGCGGCGCGCTACAGCGCGGAACGGATTTTCTGAAAATTGGCCCCAGTGAAATGTCCTGGGACGGCACCAAGCTGACAGTGCGGCTTGATGAAATGACAGCCCCGCTGCCGTCGCGCCTGCGCGGTACAGTGACGCTACGGCCAGATGCCTTATCAACACGCCCCTTTGTGCTTGATGCCGCCGGGAGGCATCACTGGCAGCCAATTGCGCCACGATCCCGTGTGGAGGTTGCCTTGGAAAACCCAGCGCTGCGCTGGTCCGGGCTTTCCTATTTCGATACCAATACCGGCACGGCGCCGCTGGAACAGGATTTCCAATTCTGGGATTGGTGCCGCGCGCCCATGCAGGACGCGACAGCCATCCTCTATAACGCCAATCGGCGCGATGGCTCGGCGCAATCCCTGGCCTTGCGGGTCAACAGGGATGGTGTGGTGGAAGATATGGAACCGCCGCCCCCCGCGCAGATGCCGCCCGGTTTCTGGCGCGTGGCACGCCCGACACGATCCGAAACCGGCAAGGCAAGGGTCGTTCAGACCTTGGTCGATGCACCGTTTTATACACGATCCGAAATTCGCACCCATTTGCTGGGCCAGGAAGCGAGCGCCGTGCATGAAAGCCTGGCGCTTGATCGCTTCGACAATCTTGGGGTGCAGGCGTTGATGCTGCCCTTCAAGGTACCGCGCAGCCTGCGTTAGGCGAATAGGCCCTTTATGATGGCAGCGCCGCCGCGCTGACATCGCCATCATACCAGCCGACATCCAGCGTGGCGACCTCACCAAACGGCACACCGCGCGCCATGGCCATGCGAATGATCGGCCAGGAGGTGAAAGTCATGGTCAAAAAAGGCCATGGGTCGCGCATATCCCAGGTGACATCGCGCGTTCCGACCAGGCTCTTCAGATTTTGCCGAAATGCGCCACCGCGAAACAGCGACATCTGGGTTTCGGTGAGTGCCGAATAGAATTGTTGCAAGCATTTTTCAGCGCGATAGGCAGGTCGGAAATGCGGGTTCAGCACGGCGGGTGCAATATCCTGCTGACGCCAGAAATGCAGACCGCTGGTGGTGCGCGGGTTGCATTCAATTCCCCAAGGCTGTCCTGCTTCATCAAGCATGATGTCAAAGGCGATGAAGCCGGTCCATCCTGCGGCTTCGATGAAGCGCGTGATCCAGGCTTCAATCGCTGCGTGTTCCACACGTTCAAACGCGACCGCCACTGAACCGGATTTTTGCACGCCACG
>JBDKIR010000017.1:0-2807 GCA_039797035.1 Pseudomonadota bacterium
AGGGATTGCGCGGCGGAATAAAGCAGGATGGTGCCAAACAAGGCGAGGGCAATGCCGACACTGCACAGCATGAAAAACTTCCACGCAGCTTCCATGGCCGCCGGGGTGCGATGCACCGCCACCATCAAAACAGTGGCGAGGGTTGCGATTTCAATCGCCACCCACATCACGCCCAGATTATCCGCGAGCAGCGCAAGGTATTGCGCACCAAGAAACACCTGAAACGCCGCGTGATAGGCACGAATGCGCCAATGGTCGAAACCCTCCGCCGCCAGGGTGGCCGCGGAAAACACTGACGTGGTCAGCGCCACAAAGGCAGCCAGCGCGACAAAGGGCAGATTGAGCGCATCCAATCGCGTCCAGCCCTGTTCGCCATAGGGCAGTGTGAACAAGCCCGCCGCCACTACCAAGGATGCTGCCGCCACCGCGATGTTCAGCGCCGCCGCAAGACGCAGCTTGGGGATAGCGAGCAGCACCAGCGCGCCCAACCAAGGCAGGAACACCATGACCCAGGGCAGCGGCATCATTGCCCTTCCCCCCGATGCGGTTCCAGGCTTTCCGTATCCAGGCTTTGGAAACTCTCGCCCATTTGCAGGGCAAAAACCCCCGCCACCACAGCGAGCATCAACACCAGCGCTGCGGTGGAAAGTTCCACCACCAAGGGCATGCCGGCCACCCCAATCGCCGCCAGGATCAGGCCATTTTCCAGGCTGAGCAGACCAATCACCTGGCTGATCGCATTGCGCCGCGTGATCATCATCAAGCCACCCAACAGCACCACCGAAAGTGCCAGGGCCAGATCTTCGCGCGCCAAGGCGCGTTGCCCGGATGTGGCGGGCAGCACCACCAGCATGGCAAAGCCCACCAGCGCGACACCGGCCATGAGCGAAACACCAATGCCCAAGGCGGGATCGACACCGCGCTGCAGGTCAAAACGGCGGATCAACCAGCGCAGCGCGAAGGGGATCAGCACTGCCTTGGCGCCAAAGGCGATGATGGCTGTCACGTAAAGCCCGGCAGCACCCTGCACATGGCCCTGCCAAGCCGCCGCCAGAGCGAGCAAGGCACCCTGCGCCGCAAAGGCATTGATCACGGCTGACATGCGCCGCTGATAGAGCAACACGAAGGACAGCAGCAGCACCGCCCCGCCCAGGAGATGCGCCAGATCATAGGGAAGCTGCCCGAAGCTCATGACAGCCCCGTCGAGACAAAAAGGAACACCGCGCCCAGAAGACCCAGCAGCAGCGCGGCACCCAGAAATTCCGGCACGCGAAAGACACGCATCTTGGCAATCGCCGATTCAAACACGGCCAGCGCCAAACCAAGCCCGGCCATTTTCACGCAGAACACCGCCAAGCCGATGATCCAGGCCAGCGGCCCGGCACCCGGCGCCGCCATGCCAAAGGGCAGAAACGCCGCCGCCAAAAGGGCAAGCCAAAGGGTCAAGCGCAGCGATGCCTGAAAATCCCACAGCGCCAAATGCCGGCCAGAGGCTTCCAGGATCATCGCCTCATGCACCATGGTCAGTTCCAGATGGGTCGCGGGATTATCCACCGGAATACGGGCATTTTCCGCCACCGCCACCGCCAGCAAGGCAACCGCCGCAAAGCCCAGCGAAACACGCAAGCCAAGCGCGCCATCCTGGAACACGCCGGTAATGGCATCCAGATTCGTCGTCCCCGCCAGAATGGCGAAAATCAGCGCGACCAGCACCAGGGCCGGTTCCGCGAGGGCCGCAAAGGCCATTTCCCGCGCCGCACCCAAGCCGCCAAAGGCAGTGCCAACATCCATCCCCGCCAAAGCCATGGCGACACGCCCCAGTGCCAAAAGCCCAGTAATCAGCAATAAATCCGCGAATGGCGCCAGGATCATGCCGCGCGCGAAGCTTGGGATCAGCGCCGCCGCCAAAAGCGCCGCCGCCACCGCCACATAAGGCGCCGCCCGCGATATGACGGAGGCGTTTTCCGCCAATACGGGCCGCTTCTTCAACAGCTTCAACAAATCCCGCAGCGGCTGCACAGGATGCGGCCCGCGTCGGCCCATCAGCCGCGCCTTCACCCAGCGCACGCCGCCCGTGATGAGCGGCGCCATCGCCACAATCAGCGCCACATGCAGAAGCTGCGCCAAAAAGCCGGCCAGAAGCATCATCTCATGCCCGCCCCGCCCAGATCAGCAACGCCATGAGCGCGATCAGCACCGCAAAGCTCAGCGCCAGACATTGCCGGATGGATAAATCGCGCAGCCGTTCCGCCAGCGCCGCCAAACCATCCCGCGCCCGGGGCAATGGTCCAGACAGCACCGCCAGCGCCGGATCACGAAAACCGGAATCGAGCCGCGCCGCTGCCGTCTCACCAGGTTCCGGCATCGCGATGTTTTCCCGCGCGGCGAGCAAGGATGTGCCCAACATGCGCCGCAAGGGCTGGCCCATGCCGGCGGCCGATACCTGCGTCGTGGGATCGCCAAAGGGCAAATCTTGCGGTGGCGCGATGAAGCCGCAATCCCAGGCGGGGCCGCGCTGAATGCCCGGCGCCTGCCGCCGCACAAAAGCCACCAGAACGCCACCCCCCAGCAGGAGCAACAGGCAGATGATCAGCGGCGCATAGCCCGCCCCACCTTCGGCCACCGTCACCGTCACACCGCCCAAGGCTGAAAGCCCAGCCCCGGCGCCCGTCAGCAGACGCAAGGCGGGCGCGGCCAGTTCCAGCAAATAGCCGGGCATAAGGCCAAAAAGCACCGTCAGCAGCGCGGGCATGATGAGCGCGGCGCGCGCCATGCCCCCCAATTCCCCCGCCCCGGCCGCACGCGGG
>JBDKIR010000018.1:0-9958 GCA_039797035.1 Pseudomonadota bacterium
GAAAAACTATTTGTAAAGAAATTTCTTTAAGCGATCCACAACCTTTCGGCGGGGGAGATCAAAAAGGCGCGAAAGGGAAAAATTCCCATGCCATACCCGGGCCCTGCGGTGGGAGAATTCCAGAAAACCGGCCAAACCATTGCGGCGGCCAAAGCCAGATTCGCCTGAGCCACCAAAGCCAAGGGCCGGAAAACCGGCAAATTCCACCGCCCGGCCCGCAATGATGGCGCTGCCCTTGGCCTCAGCGGCGATAAGATTTTCCTCCGCTTTTGTGGCACCAAACACATAGATGGCCAGGGATGCCGGGCGCGATTTTACCCAAGACAGGGCTGTGGCGAGGGATAAATCTTCGCGCAGGAGTAGTATGGGGCCAAAAATCTCATCCTGGCAGATGGCCGCGTCAGGCGGCGCTTCCGCAAGCCTGAGTGCCATGCGCCGCCCCGGCCCATCCGCGGCCAAGGGGGTCAGGCTGGCGCCCGCCATCAGGTGTTCAAGCCGCGCGTAATGGGCGGCATTGATCACGGCGGTTTCCGGCAGGCCGATGCCGGTTGCCCGGCAGGCATCAATGAAAGCCTGCTTGCTGTGGCCCACCAGCAGCACCGTATCCGGCGCCACACAGGTCTGCCCCGCATTGAAGGCCTTGCCCGCCAGAATATCGCGCGCGGCGCGCTGCAAATCCGCCCCCGGCAGCACCAGCACCGGGCATTTGCCGCCAAGTTCCAGCGTGAGCGGCGTGAGGTTCGGCGCGGCGGCGGCCATGATCTTGCGCCCGGTCGCGGTACTGCCGGTGAAGACCAAATGATCCCAGGGCTGGGCGGCGAAATCCGCGCCGATGTCAGCGCCGCCTTGCACGCAAAGCGCGATATCATCGCCCCAGGCTTCGCGCAGGATATCAGCAATCAGCGCGGCGGTGCGCGGCAATGCTTCCGATGGCTTGATACAAACGCGATTACCGGCGGCAATGGCATCAATCGCGGGCAGCAGCGCCAATTGCACCGGGTAATTCCACGGCGCCATGATGCCTACCACGCCCTTGGGGACAAATTCCTCCCGCGCGCGCGCTGGCCAGAAAGGATAGGGCACGCTCACGCGGCGCGGGCGCATCCAGTGCCATAGATGCCGCCGCGTGTAACGCGCCGCATCGGCCACCAGCAGCACATCCGCCAGCAAAGTCTCGATCGGCGCGCGGCCTTCATATTCGGCATCCAACACCGCCATGATGTCTTCCGCTCGCCGCTTCATGATGCGTGCGAGCCGCGCCAATAAATTACGCCGTTGCTTGAGATTTGGCGCACCATCACGCGCTGCCGCAGTGCGCAAGGCGGTAAGGGCTTCAGCGGGTGTCATGCGGGCACTGCCTTCGCCGCGGCCTCACCCGACAGCACCGCAGCTTCAATGGTGGCGGGCAGGCGTGGCCAGGTCCAATCGCCAGCCAGCACCAGGTTGCGATAAATCTGCCGTGGCGGTTGCGGCGGCATGCCCACCGCATGGCGTGGCGTGGCACGGCGTTCCTTCACCGCGCGCATCGCCGGTGCCGCTTCCGGCCAATCACCAGGCAAGCCAAAACCCTTGGCGGCGGCGCGGATTTCCGCCCAGGCGCGCGGCGCCAAATCCGGCGCCTGTTCTTCCACTTCGGCATCCGCCGCACTGACGGTGACGCTGACCCCACTCGGGCGCACCAATATCCATTGCGCGAGCCCGCCCAGCACACCGATGAAGCGCACCGGCCCAGTGCCGCGATGCGCAAAATGCAGATTGAGAATCGGCGCATGGCGTTCCGGCACGCGGAGCTTCGGGATCAGCCGTGCCACTTCCCAGGGCGGCACCGCCAATACGATCTGATCGCGCGGATCAAGCGATATGCTGTCATCGCCGAAATGCAGCGCAATGATGCGCCCTTCCGCTTCCGTCATGGCGCGCAACCGCGCCCCGAAGCGCGTGCTGACGCCCGCTTGCGCCAGCGTCTGCAAGGCAGGCGCAATCAAATCCGGCCCGAGCCCCTCGCGCGCCACCAGCACCGCGCCCGCGCCTGGCCGCCCGAGCCGGCGCAGCACCACGCCAAGCCGCGCCGAGGAAGCCTCCTGCCCCGGCGTATTCAGCGCCGCCACCGTGAGCGGTTCGATCAGCGCACGATACAGCGCGGGATGCGCCGCCATTACCTCGGCCACCGGGCGATCACCAATCGGCAAGGCAAGGCGCAGCAGAGACGCGATGGCGGCAGCACTCAACCCCGGCGGGCGCTTGGTGGGATCGCGCCACGCAAGCGGGCTTGCGGCAATGCGCCGCGCGCTACCATCAGCCAGGTCAAAGACCGGCAGGCCTTCCGGTTCGGCTTCCACCCAGCCCGCACGCGCACCGATATCAGCCAGGAAACGCAACGCAGCGCGATTGGCGCCCATCAACGCATGGGTGCCGTTATCCGTGCCATCGGGCAGCGCGCGGCAGCGCCCGCCCGCCACTGGCGTTGCTTCATGCAGCACCACCGCGCGGCCACGCTGCGCGAGGCGTAGCGCCGCGACCAAACCAGCAACGCCCGCGCCAATGACATGGCATGTGGCGGAATTGCTCACGCGCGGCTGGCGCTGGCTTGCGGCATGGGCATGATTCCCATGGCATAGGCCGCCATTTGTAGTTTCTCACCACGCGTCAGGCGCGGGCGTGGTCGTGGCAGGCCAAAGCCGCGCGCCATCAGGCGTTCAAATAGCCGCTGATAACCCCACATCATGATGCGCGCCGGCAAAAGGGCGCGCTGATCCAAATGGTGCAGCTCCGCCGCCGCTTGCGCGAAGCCGGCTGCGGCTTGCGCTGCCAAATGCGCCGCAGCGCGGGCAAAGCCTGGGCTTGCGATCAATGTTGCGGCGGGCGCATCGGCAACACCTTCAGCGGCGAGCAGATCAAGCGGCAGATAGACGCGGTCGCGCGTGGCATCCTCATCCAGATCGCGCAGGATATTCACCAATTGCAGCGTGCGCCCAAGCGCCAGGCCGAAATCAGCGGCTTCCGGCGCGCCAAAAATCCGCACCGCCATGGCGCCGACACTGCCGGCGACGCGGCGGCAATAAAGATTGAGCGCTTCGGTATCGGCCAGGCGGAGGCTTGGGGTGGCATCGGTTTCCATGCCCGCAATCATCGCTTCGCATTCTTCAATGGGGAGTGCGAAGGCGTTGCGCGCCAGCGCCAATTCGCGCGACAGCGCACAATCCGGCGCGCGCAGTTTTTTGCGCCAATCCGAAAGGAAGCGGCGTTTTTCCGCCTCCGGCATGGCGCCATCGGCAATGTCATCCACCGCGCGGCAAAAGGCATAAACCGCCCAAAGCGCGCGGCGCCTTTCGCCCTTCAGCGCTGACATGCCACGCGCGAAGGAAGACCCCGCGCGCCCAACCCGCGCACTGACCAGCGCCGCATCGCTTGGGCCCGTGCTGAGTGCGGCGCGGAAGCCGTGCAGAAAATCCAGCCGCGATAGCGCCACCCGCCCCAGTACCGGATCCGCCGCGCGCAGCCGCACGAGCAACCGTCGCGCGAGCGTGATGGTCACAGCACTTTCGCGCGCCAGGCGTTTGGCCGCGATCAGGCTTGGTAACGCCGCAGCGGCATCCAGCCTTTCCTCAACCTGATCAAGCGCGGCATCCAGTACCGCGCGCCGTGCTTCGGTATTGGCGGGGTCGAAGAACTGCGCCTCCCCGCCGGCCAAATCCATCCAGGCTTGGGGCAGATAGACGCGCCCGATATCGCGCCGATCCGGCACCAGATCCTGCAAATGATTGAGGATTTGCAAGGCGGTGCAGAGCGCATCAGCGGCCGCGATGGCTTCGGGCTTGGTTTCGTGATGGAGGCGCAGCAACATCCGCCCGACAGGGTTCGCTGACCTTGCGCAGTAATCTTCCAACGCCGCCCAATCGGCATAGCGCGTTTGCGTTGCATCCTGCCGAAAGGCCGAGAGCATCAGGCGCGCTTCATCCGTGCCACTACCCGCAGCATGTAAACACATGGCGGCGGGTTCCGCTGTTGCAGGATCATCCAGCGCGGCTTCCAGCGTGGCCAGACGGCGCAGCTTTTCCGAAGCGTCTAGTGACGGATCATCGGCAATATCATCGGCGGTGCGCACAAAGCGGTAAAAGCCCAGCACCTTCGGGCGGATTTCCGGCGCGAGCAGCCGGGATGCGACCGGAAAATTCTCAGACCCCGCGTCACGCGTTGGCGCGCGGGATGCAGCGCTTTCGGCAATCATGCCGTGCCGCTGGCGGAATAGGCACGGCCCTTCCAACCGGCGGGGCGCCCAATCAGCACGCGCGCCAGCGCAGTCCATTGAATGGCAAGCCCAACCAGCACGGCGAAGGGATGCAGCGGCACGGTCCACCAGGCTTCGCCGGTTTTGAAGGTGATGGCGGCGCGCAAACCGAAGACCAACATGATGGCCAACGCAGCCTGCCATGCGGGCAGCAGAAAAAAGGGCCAGATATGCGCGCCAGCCAGAAGTGTGGTCCAGATCGGCAGGCCGATGGGGGTGGCCATGCCTTCATGCGCATTCTTGATGAAGCCATTCCAGCTGGAACGCAGCCCATCATACATGCGGCATTCGGCAAGCTTCACGCCTTCGACCATTTCCGTCTTGAAGCCATGCGCGCGCAAACGACGCGCCAATTGCAAACCATCATGTAGCAAGGTGCGGATGGCACCATGCCCGCCAATGGATTCATAGGCGCCGCGTTCAAACAGGATCAATTGCCCGCAGGCGGCGCCAAGTTGGGCGCGTTCCGTATCGCCGCGCCCGCCACCCGGCAGATAGCCGATCAGCAAAAGGTTGATCATGGGCACAGTCAGCGCCTCACCCAGACTCCGGATGATCTGGCGTGGCACGCCAGTCACCATGGCAAGCTTCTGGCGCGCGGCATGGCCGCACATACGCGCTGCCGCATCACGTGCCAGGCGCACATCGGCATCAATGAACAGGAAATGCGTGCCACGCGCCGCTTCCGCCAAGCGCGCACAGGCATGCACCTTGCCAGTCCAGCCCTGCGGCAGCGGCGGACATGCCAAAAGCCGCACCCGCGCATCACGCGCGGCATAGGCGCTGACAATCGCGGCTGTACGATCGCTCGACCCATCATCCATCACCAGCACTTCAAGCGCGACCCCCTGCTGCGCGAGTGCGGCATCAAGGCAGGCGCCGATATGCGCTTCCTCATTACGCGCCGGGATCAGGATGGACACCAGCGCATCCTGGGGCGCGGGCCCATCAGCCTTTGCCATGCGGCGCAGATTGTCGATCGCGAAACCAATGGGGAAAAGCGCCAAGGCAAGCGCAATCCAGGGCAGGAAATCCGTCATGGCGCAGTCTCCGCACGGCTGTCATGGCGGGGGTCAAAACGCTGGCCACGCAGCAGGGCAAGGCTGCGGCGCCAACCTTGATAAATGCCACCCATGCCTTCGCGCCCCTGCACGAGTGTTTGAAAAGCGGTGGGGTCGCGGGCAATGGCATCGGCGCTGAGTTTTTCCATCACCCCAGCCAAGGCATCGGCAAATAGCGCAGTGCGGGCTTCACGCGGCGCCGCCAGCAGGGTTGCCGCTGAAATCGGCGTACCGAAAGCGGCGAGCATTTCCGCCTTGCGCTCAGTCCAGAAGGGGTAATCAAGCGCGAGTGGCACAAACACGGCCTCCGGCGCGATTTCCGGCAGGCGGATCATACCCGGCGCAATCGGCACAGGCCTTTCGCGCGGATCGCTGAAGCGCCCCGGTGCATTGATCCAAAGAATATGCGCAGGATTGGACAGTACCTTTTCCACGACACGCAGAAACGCGACCGATCCGCGCGCTGAACCGGTTTCAATGCCGAAAACGCCAAGCCGCGTCATGAAGCGATATTTTTCGAGTGCCGTTGCGTCCATCGGCGTGAACAAAGGCCGCTCTGGCAAAAGCCGGCGATAGAGCAACATGAAGGCCACACCATCCCACCAGGAGGGATGATTGGCGAAGATCACGGCGGGCTTGCCTTCCGGCAATTCGGGCAGACCCCAACGCGCCACGCGCAAGGCGCGCATATGCTTGGCGAAGAAACGCGTGAACATGAAATCAAAAAAAGCCAGATGGCGCGGCGAACGCAGCGCCACCGGATCGGGCACTTGTTTTGCCTGACCTGTCGTCATTCCGCGGCGGCGGGCAATTCGGCCTCTCGCCGGCCGGCCAATTCTGCCTCAGGCGACATGCCACGCCCGCCATGGTCACGGTCGAGCGCATCGGCGGCGATCCAGCCGGACATCATCACCATCGGCATGCCGGGGCCAGGATGCGCCGCGCCGCCGGCAAGATAGAGACCCTTGATCGCCTTGCTACGATTGCTCGGCTTGAAGGCGCCGGTGAAGGAACCATGCGAAGCCAGGCCGTAGATCGCGCCATTCAGCACCTTGTAGCGGTTATGGATATCCACCGGCGTCAATTGGCTTTCGCAAACGATGCGGCTTTCAATATCTTCCATCCCCGCCGTGCGCTTCAGCTTATCCAGGATTTTTTGGCGATAGGCCGGGAACATCTTGGACCAGTCGTGATGCGGGCGGAGATAGGGCGTGTGCACCAGCACATAAAGCGCTTCCCCACCTTCAGGTGCCACGGAAGGATCCGTGCCCGATGGCGCGGCGAGATAGGCAGTGGGATCAGGCGCCGGTTCGCCCTTGCGATAAATGGCATCGAATTCTTCTTCCGCATCGCGGGAGAAGACGAAATCATGATGCGCGAGATGTTCGTAGCGGCGATTGAGCCCGAGATAGAGCACCACACCAGAACAGGCGGGTTCATATTTCTTCGCATAACGCTGCGAAGCATTGCCCTTCACCAATTCGGTATAGGTACGGATCGCATCCATGTTGGAAATCAGCGCATCACAGGCAATGCGTTCGCCATTCGCGGTCACGCTGCGCACGGCGCCGTTCACAATCTCAATATCCGTCACCTCGGCATTGGTGCGGAGATCAGCGCCGAGTGAGGCCGCCAGATTGGCGAGCCCTTCAGCCGTGGCGCGCGTGCCACCCACGGGATACCACACCCCTTCGGATGCCTGCATATCGCCAATGCCGCACAGCACCGCCGGCGCCAGGTAAGGGCTCGATCCGACATATTGCGTGAAGTGATCCAGCATTTGCGCCAGATTTTCATTGGGCACATGGCCGCGAATGACTTTCGCCACCGTCTGGCCCATGCGCAGCGCCATGACATCGCGCAGCACATCTGGCTTGAAATTATCGCCAAGGTTCAGCGTATCGCCAATGCCTTCCACCGGTTTCCAGAAGAAGAATTTCTCGGAAACCTTGTGCAAATGGCGCGCAACACGCTGGAAGCGTTCATAACCCGCACCATTCGGCCCGCCCGGCGCGAAGGCGTCCATGGCACGCGCCATGTCTTGCACGTTTTCGATCAGGTCAATCTGCTTGCTGCCATCGAAGAAGCAGCGCCATTGCGGATCAAGCCGGATCAGCGGCATTTCCTGCTGCTGATTGCGTCCCGCTTCGGCAAAAATGCGGCGCAGCACGCGCGGCACGGTCAGGATGGTGGGGCCCATATCGAAGCGGAAATTGCCGCGCCCATCGGGTGATGGCAGGTTCAGCACCGCCGCCTTGCCGCCGAGCCAGGCGTTACGCTCAAGCACTGTTACCTGATGGCCACGGGCCTGGGCGGTGGCGGCGGCGGCAAGCCCGCCCAGACCGCTGCCAATGACGACAACCTTGGCTCCCATAATCGCCTCCTTCTCAACTGCCCGTCGCGGATGAGTCTGTGCTCGCCAGGGCCGCGCTACGCGGCAGGCGTTGCAGGCCCAGATCTTCCAGGAGCAAATCGGCGCTGATCCGGGCGCCTTCATAAATCACCGGCAGCCCGCTGCCAGGATGGGTGCCCCCGCCCACCAGATAAACGCCCTTGGCGCGGCCAAAGCGATTGCGCGGGCGGAAATGCATCATTTGGCGCACATTATGCGCCAGATTGAAGGTGGCACCATGGCCCACCGCATATTCATCGCGCCAATCCTGTGGCGTCAGCATATGTTCGTAGCGGATGCGGCTTTCGATATCGGTCAGGCCCAGCAGTTTCAGCCGTTCCAGCACCAGGCGACGATAGGCCGGCGCTTCCTGCGCCCAATCCGCGCCCCCCAGCAGATTAGGCACTGGCACCAGAACATAGAGCGTTGAATGCCCCTTTGGCGCCATGGAAGGATCAACACCGGTCGCTGCTTGCACATAAAGTGACGGGTTGCGCGGGATGATACCGGCTTCGATCTGCGCCAGATTGTTTTCGTAATCTTCCGCCAGCAGCACGGTGTGGTGTGCCAAATCAAGCGGGCCTTCAAGACCAAGATAGAGCATGAAGGTGGAACAGGAATAACGCGCTTCGGCGATTTTCTTATCCGGCCATTGCGGGCGCTGTTCTTCTTCCATCAACCCCGGAATGGCATGGGCGAAATCCGCATTCACCACCACCGCATCGGCTGTTTGCAGCCGGCCATCAACTTCAACCCCAACAGCGCGGCGGCCTTCAAAAACAATGCGGTCCACCTTGGTGTTCAGCCGGATATCCACCCCGACATTCTGCGCCACACGCGCCATCGCCTCTGACACCACGCCGCAACCGCCGCGCGGATGGAATACGCCATGTTCATATTCCAGGAAGGACAGGATGGAGAACATGCTCGGGCAGCGGAAGGGACTCATGCCGAGGTATTTGGACTGGAAGGAAAACGCCAAGCGCGTGCGCGGGTCCGCGAAGTGTCTTTGCAATTCCTGATCGAGCGAAAGCCAGGGGCGCAAATAGCGCAGCCCATTCATCACTTCCGGCGCCAGATAGGTCATGACCCCATGGAAGGGCCGTTCCAGCACGGGGCGGAAGGCTTCCAGCTTCACGCGGTTTTCCGCCATGAAGCTGCGCACCCCAGCCGCATCGGCGGGATTGATCTTGGCCACTTCCGCTTCCATGCGCGCCAGATCCGGTGTCGCGTCGATGGTGACTGGCTTGGCGCCTTCGAAGATCAGCCGATATTGCGGATCCAGGCGAATAAGGTCGACTTCATCTTCCAACCGCGTGCCGCAGGCAGCGAAAATTTCCTCAAGGACGCGGGGATAGAGGAAAAAGGTGGGCCCGATGTCAAAACGGTAGCCGCCCGGCGCGGTGACTGTGCGCGTGCGCCCGCCAACCACCGCGTCCTTTTCATAAATCGTGACGCGCAGGCCCGCAGCAGCAAGCTGCATGGCAATGGCAAGCCCGCCTGGCCCGGCGCCAATGACAGCGACATGAGGGCGGGTTTGCGTGAGGGAGGGAGGGGAGGCGTTCATTCGACGTTTTGTCTTTACGGCTTAACGGTAGCAAATGTCCAAAAGGAATTACAAACCGGGCCGGTCAGGGTGCCAAAGCGAAGTTAAGCCGCCAGAGCCCCCTCAATTTCCGCGAAGCGCGCCCCAGCACGCGGGAGAAGCCGCCGCAGATAGAAATCCGCCACCGCCCCATAGGCCGCGCCATCCGCCGCAGCCGCCCGCGCGAGAAGAGCACCCCCGAGTACCCAGCCCACAGCATCCAGATAGGCGCTCGCCAGCGCTTGACCAGCCTCTGCATCGCGACCTTGCTCGGAAAGTACCGCTTCCGTGGTCCGGGCGAGCCCCTCGGCCGCCGCGCGCAGCCGGGCATCGGGCAGCGCCGCGATCTCCGCGATCAGGGCCCGCATTTCGGCCCCGCCATCACGGGCGAGCTTGCGGGTCAGCAGGTCAATCGCCTGGATGCCGTTGGTGCCCTCATAAATCGGCGCAATGCGGGCATCGCGCAGCACCTGGGCGGCGCCGGTATCCTCAATGAAGCCCATGCCGCCATGCACCTGCACGCCGAGCGAGGCGGTTTCCACCCCACGATCCGTGGCCCAGGCCTTCAGGACAGGGATCAGGAGCGCCAGCCGGGCGCTGGCTGCGGCATCCCCCAAAAGCTCAGCCTTATC
>JBDKIR010000019.1:0-6243 GCA_039797035.1 Pseudomonadota bacterium
TTGCAATTTATAATTTTCGATATATAAACCATCAGACAGACGCCATGCCATCGCCGGGTGGCGTAATCCGTTTCATGTCGGGGCCAGCGATAGCGTGCGGGTTTTGTTGGATATTTCGCGCCTGCTTGGATGCGTCAGGCGATCCGTGCCTTCCGGCATAGATCGGGTCGAATTGGCTTATGCGCGGCATTTTGTGGCGCAGTCAGCAGAACGCGTCACCTTCATGCAACGCGGCATGCTGGGGCAAATGAGCATCGTCCCGCCCCAGCTGGTCGCGGAACTGGTCGATGCGGTGACCCAGCTCTGGCAGGATGAAACCGAACGGCCAGAGACGCTGGCGCGGGCGCGGCGCTTGGCGCGTTCCACCCTTGGCCGGCAGTGGATCGGCGCGGGCAATAGGCAGATCGCCCAGGCCTTGCGGGGCCCCGAACCGCAGATTCACCTCTTGGTCTCACACCGGCTTATTGAAAAACCGGGCATGATCGCTGCGTTGAAACGCCAGGGCGCCCTGTTTGTTCCCCTGGTGCATGATCTGATCCCGGCCACCTATCCAGAATATGCGCCACCGGAAAGCGCAGCACGCCATGTACGCCGGATTGAAGCCATTGCCGCGCTGGCGGATGGCATCATCACCAATTCAGCCGCAACGGCCGCGGCCCTTTCCGCCCATTTGCCGGAAGGCCCGGCGCGACCACCGGTTCTGGTCGCACCGCTCGGGGTGGAGCAGGTCACGCCTGATGCCAGCTTCCCGCTGCCGGATCGACCGTATTTCGTGTGCCTGGGCACCATTGAACCGCGCAAGAATCACCTATTGCTGCTGAATATCTGGCGGGATTTGGCGAATAAGCTCGGCCCATCAGCACCGCGCCTGATCCTGATTGGCCGACGCGGTTGGGAAAATGAAAACGTTATCGACATGCTGGAACGCTGCACCGTTCTGCGCGGCCTGGTGCGTGAATATGCGGATTTATCGGATAGCGCCGTCGCCGCCTTGCTGAAGGGGGCACAAGCCTTGCTGTTTCCTTCCTTCGCTGAGGGTTATGGCCTGCCCCTGGCAGAGGCTCTTGCACTGGGGCTGCCGGCCATTTGTTCTGATCTGCCAGCCTTGCGTGAAGTCGGGGGCGAGGCTCCGGAATATCTCGACCCGCTGGATGGTATTGCCTGGCGTCGCCTGATCCTGCACTTCACTGAAGCGGAAAATCGTGTTCGCGCAGCGCAATTACGCCGGATAACAGAATGGGATGCCCCGCGCTGGGCAGATCATTTCGCGCTTGTCGATCCCATGCTGCGGCAAATCGCTGACGGGCGCGGTGCGGCGCAGCGAAAAACGGCCCCAGCCCAAGACCCCGTTGCATTCCTGCGCCCCAATCCGCCGCTGGCACCATCGCCCCTGCAGCGCCGGTAAGGCCATGGCAAAGCCCAGAGGGAATCCGGTGACGCCTTCGCCGCCCAAGCCACTCGCCATTATCGGCGCGGCAGGGCGCTTGCCCGGCGCAGACAGCCTCCCGGTCTTTGCCGATTTGCTCCGCAATGGGATCGATGCGGTGACGCAACTCCCGCAGGACCGCTTCGATCAATCGCGTTGGTGGCACCCAATACCCGGCACCGCCGGGCGCAGCCATAGCTTTGCCGCCGGCACGATCAACGACATCTCACGCTTTGACGCCGAAGCCTTCGGGCTATCGCCGCGTGAAGTATCGGAAATGGATCCGCAACAGCGCCTGCTTCTGGAAGTGGCGCGGGATGCCTTCGAAGATGCGGGCCTTGCGCCTGAAACACTCGCCGGGCGCAGGATTGCGGTTTTCATCGGTGGTTCCTCGACTGATTTTGCCGAGCTGCGCTATGCGGATCCGGCCGCCACTGACCGTTTTCTGATGACGGGCAATGCGCTTTCCATCCTGGCCAATCGCCTCAGCCATGTTTTTGATCTGCGTGGCGGCGCACAGACCATCGATACCGCCTGTTCGTCATCGCTGGTTGCCTTGCATATGGCAGCACGCGCGCTGGCCGAAGACGCCAGCCTGGAAGCGGTTGTTGTTGGCGGCGTTAATCTTTTGCTGTCGCCTTATGCCTTCATCGGTTTTGCGCGCGCGGGCATGCTCTCACCCAGCGGGCGTTGCCATGTCTTTGATGCCGCGGCTGATGGCTATGTGCGTGGCGAAGGGGCGGGTGTTATCATCCTGCGTCGCCTCGCGGATGCAGAGGCCGCGCATGAACCCATTCGCGCCCTATTGCTCGGTACCGCGACGAATACGTCAGGGCGCACCATTGGTATCTCGCTGCCCAATCAGGAAGCCCAGACAAGCTTGTTGCGCGGACTCCTCGCGCAAAGCGCGGTGCACCCTGATCGTTTTCTGGCTTTTGAAGCGCATGGCACTGGCACCCGTGCGGGTGACCCCGCAGAGGCCTGGGCAATTGGCGAGGCCATTGCGCGCCATCGAAGCACCAAGCTGCCGATCGGTTCAGTCAAAGCGAATATCGGGCATCTGGAAGCCGGCGCCGGCATGGCTGGCCTGCTGAAATCGCTGCTCATGCTGGAACAGGGCTTCATTCCGCCAGCACTGCATTTCGATACGCCCAATCCGGAGATTGATTTCGCGGGTCTGAATCTGGCGGTACCACGCCGGATCGAAAACCCGGTGGTTCCACACGATGCGGTCATCGGGATCAATTCCTTCGGCTTTGGCGGCACCAATGCCGCGGTCTTGTTGGGCCGCGCGCCAGCAACGCGCAAACCACGCGAGGAGGCACCCGGAGGCTCACCGCCGCTCATTCTATCGGCCACTTCCGCAGAGGCGCTGCGCATTGCGGCGACCAATTGGCGCGAAAATCTAAAAGGCCTGGATGCCGCCCAAACTCACAGCTTGGCACGCGGGCAGGCACGCCATCGCGATCTGGCGCAACATCGGCTGGTGCTGCGTGGCCGGGATGGTGATAATCTGGCGGCACAATTGGCCGCGTGGCAGGCAACGGACGGCCCGGGAAAGGCCAGACAAGGGCTGGCACGTCGCGGAAAACTTGCCCTGGTTTTCAGTGGCAATGGCGCGCAATATCCGCTCATGGCACAAGCCGCCTGGCGGCATTCCGCCGCTTTTCGGCGCGGTGTGAAAGCGATTGATCGCTTGCTCGCACCGGCATTGGGTTTCTCACCGGTGCAGCTGATTAAATCCGGCGTTACAGCAGCGCATATTGCCCGCACGGATTTCGCCCAGCCGCTACTTTTCACCGTGCAGATTGGCATTGTGGCGGCGCTGACGGAACAGGGCATCAAGGCGGATATGGTGATCGGCCATTCTGTCGGGGAAGTCGCAGCAGCCTATGTCGCTGGTATTCTGACACGCGAGGACGCGGCAAAGCTCATTCTGGCGCGGAGCAGGCATCAACACAGCACGCGTGGCGCGGGCCGCATGGCCGCGATTGGCGCGAGCGTGGCTGCTATTTCCCCCATGCTTGAAGACTGTGGCCCAGGATTGGAAATCGCCGCCGTGAATGGGCCCGCGGCCGTTACCATCGCCGGGCCGGCAAGGGCCTTGGCCAAACTCTGCGCGGCTGCTGAAGCGGCGCGTCATGTCGTGATACCCTTGGATCTCGATTACGCTTTTCATGCGGCCAGCATGGATCCGGTGCGGGACGGGCTGCTGGCTGATCTTGCAGGATTGCAACCTGCTGCTGGTCATTGCCCCATGATCTCCAGCGTCACCGGCCAGCTGCTCCCTGGCACTGAAGCCGGGGCGGCGTATTGGTGGCGCAATCTGCGTGAACCGGTACAATTTGAAAGCGCCGTAACCGAAGCAGCGCGAAACGGGGCGCGGCTTTTTATCGAAATCGGTCCCGCGCCAGTGCTGCAAAGCTATATGCGCGAAAGCCTGCGCGCCGGCGGTATTGAGGCGACGCTTTTGCCAAGCCTGACGCGCCGGGATGCGCCGATAGAAGATCCCTTCCCCGCCATTGCCGATCAGGCCGTGGCTTACGGTGCTGATCCGCGCAGTGGTCGCGTCTTTCGCGGCCCAGCAACGCGCGCTGGCCTGCCGATCACACCCTTTGCGCGCCGCCCCATCCCGTTGCCGCGCTCAGTGGAAAGCGCCCGCATCACCGATGCCGCGCATGATCACCCTTTGCTTGGATATCGTCAGGGCGCGGATATTGGGCAATGGCACCTTTGGCTTGATACTGACATCGCCCCCTGGCTTGGTGATCATCGTCTGTTTGGCCAAGCCACCTTGCCCGCCACCGCCATGGCGGAAATGGCGCTCGCCGCCGCCGCGCTGCGCTACCCGGAAGCGCCAGTGCTGCACGTAACTGATTTGGCCATTCTACGCCCGATCACCCTGCCGGCAACGGAAACCTGCCATTTGCGGATCAGCACCGATGCTGAGGGGGGCTTCAAGCTGGAAGCGCGGCGGCGTCTTTCGGATGAGCCCTGGTCTGCCAGCTGCCGCGCCCGGCTTGGCGGCTTGCCGCGCCTGCCGCCACCTGCGGCATTCACCCTGCACGCCGATCAGCACCGCACAGGCGCGGAGATTATCAGCCTTGCTGCACGGCATGGGCTGGATTACGGGCCGGCCTTTCAAGCTCTCCAGAATGTCACACAGGAAAGCGCTTCGGGGCGCGGCGTCGCGCAGTTGCACCTGCCCGCAGCCGCACCGGCGCATAGCGATTTCCATCTGCATCCGGTTCTGTTCGATGGCGCACTGCAAGCGCTTTTGGCATTGCTCATGCCTGGTGGGATTGGCGCGGGGGAAGCGCTTATTCCGGTGCGTATCGGGCGGCTATGCGCCAAGCGTCACGCCGCCCCCATCGCGACAGCGGAAATCACACCTGGCCGGCGGGGCGAACGCCTGTTGAGCGCGCATCTGACGCTGCGCGACGCCGATGGAAAAGTCGTGGCCTGCGTCGAGGATATCTGGTTCCAAAGGGTGGAGTTGCCGGGCCAAAGCGATCTGACGAGCCATAGTTTCAGATTGGACCCGGAACCGATCGCGCCCGCCTATCTGCCAGCATTGCCATGCGATATGACGCGCCTTTTGGATGCTGCGCAAAAAGCCGATGCTGCAGCATCACTGAGCGACATCGGTCTGTTGCTGCAAGCCTATGTCGCAGCGCAGGCATTGCCCGCCCTGCGCGATGCCGCAAGCTTGCCCCACCCCTACCAAAAATCTCTCTGGCACATCCTGCAACGCGCTGGTGCGGCCGAACCACTCGGGCAGCGCTGGCGTGTCCTTAAAGACCAACCGCTACCCCCACCACGCGACATATGGCAGGCGGTCTTGGCAGAGCAGCCCGCATTGGCGCCTGACCTCGCCTGGCTTGCCCGCGCCAGTGAGACTCTGGCGGAAAGCCTGCGCGGCGGGATTGGCTATGCCGAACCGCCGCCAGCCCTCGGCGGCGCTTTCAGCGGTTTGGCGGAAACGCTCTTGGCGGGGCTCAGTGCCTTGGCCGAACAATGGCCGCAGGATCGCCCCCTGCGCTTGCTGGAAATTGGCGCTGGTGGCGCCCTGACGCAGCGGGTCCTGACCCGACTGGGAAAGCTTGGCCTGCCCGTTCACTACCACGCCATTGGCGAAGCCCGTGCGGGGGCATTGAGCCATGTGCCACCCAATATCAGCGTGACCTGGAACGGCTGGGACAGCCTGACGACAAGCGACCCCGCGCGCGACAAGGCGGATGTGATCCTTGGCCTGGCACCGGGGGCCATGACGCGGCGCGGGCCAGCCATCCTGCAAGGGCTGGCCGCCCTGGCGTCGCCGGGGGCGATTTTATGGCTTGCCGAACCTGCGCCGGGGGCGCTGTGGAATTTCGTCTGCGGACAGGATCCCAGCTGGTGGCAGGAAGATCCGGAAGGTGGGTTGGTCGATGGCCTTGCCTGGCGCAACGCGCTGACCCTTGCGGGATGGCAAGGCATTGAACTGCGCGCGCTTACCGCCGCCCCTTGGCCAGCTTTGCTCTTGGCCGCGCGCATGGCTTTCCCCGTTGCCGCACCAAACCCCAAGGCGGAAAATCAGGGCCGCGTATTGCTGATGGCCGATGCCTGCGCGGCCGATCTGGCGCCGCCGCTCGCTGAAGCCCTTGCGGCCCAGGGCGGCAGCCCTGAAATCCTGCCGCTGCACCCGCCAACTGCGCCGCACCAGCTGCGCGGCGCCAAGCTGGTCGTGCTGACCCGATTGGCCACGCCCGCCACCACCCTGGCCGCCATCAGCACGCTTGCCGCCGCCGCGGATGGCAGCGCCCATGGCTTCGTATTGG
>JBDKIR010000020.1:0-2849 GCA_039797035.1 Pseudomonadota bacterium
TGGCGATATCCATGGCAGCATCGATCAATTGCGCGACCTGCACGGCCAGATCCGCGCCGATTTGCGTAAGCGCCCGGTGGGCTCGGCGCTGCTGATCCATCTGGGTGATTACGTCGATAAAGGGGCGGATTCCCGCGCCGTGGTCGATTATCTTTCCGCCGGGGATCCCATATCGGGCCTGCCGACGCTCTATTTGATGGGCAATCACGAAGACACCATGCTGGGTGCCTTGTCTGGCGATGGTGCCGCCTCGGCTGATTGGCTTTGGGGTGGGGGCAGGGCGACGCTGGATTCATGGGGCATCGCCCCTGATGCCCCGCGCGAGACTTGGCCGGATGCCTTCGCCCCGCATCAGCGGCGCTTCCTGCGGGATTTATCGCTCTGGCATGAGGAAGGCGGCTATCTTTTTGTTCATGCAGGAATCCGCCCCGGAATCCCGCTGGAAGAACAGTCGCGCGAGGATTTATTGCGAATCCGGCATGATTTTCTGAACAGCCCCCGTGATCATGGCCGGGTGGTGGTGCATGGCCATACGGCGGGTTTCATGCCCGTGGTGCGCGATAACCGCATTTGCATCGATACCGCCGCCTGGTCTGGCGGCGGTCTCACAGCGGTGATGCTGGAAGGCGAAAGCCTGGCCTTCTTGCAGGCGAAATAGCCGACGTTATTCCTTGGCATGTTTCTTATGCGCGAGAAGGCCCATCAGGCGCCGATCGCGCCAGGCTGAACGTGCGCCGATCTGTTCCAAGGGAAGGGCAGCGCGCCGTTCTGCGGCGACGCGTGTCACTGTCTCAGTATCATAGAGATAGGGCGTCTGTTCTTCAGTAATGCCGCCCATGAGGGGGCCAAAGCGTTCCGCGTAATCCGCCACGCCACCTGGGGCGTTCAGATCAATCGTTTCAAAGGGACCCATGAAGGACCAGCGCAGCCCAAGCCCATCCTTCACGCAGGCATCGACATCTTCCACACTCATCACGCCATCGCGTACCAGGCGGAAGGCTTCCGCGACCAAGGCGGCTTGCAGGCGGTTCAATACGAAACCACGGGTTTCCTTCATCGCCGTCACCGGCACCTGACCGACGCGCGCCATCAGCGCGCGCGTACGCGTCACCACCTCCGGCGCGGTCCATGGTGCGCCCACCAATTCCACCAATGGCACCAGATAGGGCGGGTTCACCGGATGCGCGACCAGGCAGCGCGCCCGACCTGGAAGGTTTTCGGTAAAGGCGCTGGCAGGAATGCCGGAGGTGGAGGAAGCAAGCACCACCTCAGGGCCGCAAAGCGCATCAAGCTCAGCGAATAGCGCCTGCTTTGGCGCGACGCGTTCCGGGCCATTTTCCTGAACATGCTGTGCGCCAAGCACACAGGCTGCAAGCGTGGGTGCTGCGGTGATGCGTGCGGCGATCACGCTGGGCGCTTCGGTGATCAGCCGGGCTTCAGCCAGATCCGCGAGGCTCTGCTCAATCAGCTTAAGTGCGGTTTCCGATACGCCCGCGATGGGATCCCAAAGGCGCACCGGATGCCCCGCCCGCGCAAAGACCATGGCCCAGGCACGCCCGATCAGCCCTGCGCCCACAATGGCAATTTGTTCCATGGCTAGCTTCCTTATCGCTGGTGGCCTTGATCGGCCGGAGGTGAACGGCGATGTAAAGGATCGTGAGCGATCAGCGCAACGCGCCGGCTCCGGCGCCATCATCCCCCGCACTCCCCACACCGCTGCGACGCTGGTTGGGCTTCATGCTGTTGGGCGGCACCATGTCCTTGCTGGGCCTTTTGGCGTTCTGGCGAGCGGTCGCGTGGGTTTTCGGCAAATGAGCCGCTTCTGGCGCTTATGGCTGCTGCCGATCATGGCCTTGCCGTTATTGCCAGCCGCGATTTTCAATCTTTTCGCGCTGCGTGAACGTCCCTTGCTCGGCTGCTTGCTCGGCATCGGGCTGCCCTTTGTCGCGGCGCGCCTGATGCGCCGTGGCCGTCGGGGGGATGCGCGGCGTGCGGCATTGCTCATGGGTGCGGCGGCGGGTCTGGCCGCCGGGCTGGGGGCAGGGGCTGGCCCGATCATTGGCGGGATTTTCGCACTCGCCGCCTGGGGCGGCACAAGGCTGCTTTATGCGGAAATCAGCGAAACCTCGCCCCCCGCGCCGCCGCGCCAGCCAAGCGCGCTAGGTGAGGCGCGCCAACGCTTGGCGCGGATCGCGGGCTTGGCGGCGCAGGGGGCTGATCCTGGTCTCGGCCCGGTGATCCGCGCCATCAATCTGGTGCTGGATGATCTGGAAGCCCGCCCCGAAGGCATCGCCAGGGCACGGCGCTTTCTGGCCGTGCATCTTGATGGGCTGGAACGCATCGCGGATCGGCTGGAAGCCGGCGCCATACCGCCGCCCGCCTTGGGGGCCTTGTTGCGGGAACTTGAAGCAGCGGCGCATCGCCTGCGGCATGATTTGCGTGCGGCGGAAACGGATGCACTCGATGTACAGGTCAAAGTCTTGGCCGCCAGATTGCGCGAGGAAGGCTACGGATGAACGAAAACCCGAATATTCCAGCGGAACGCCGCGCAGCGGTGGAAGAGCTGGCAGCGTCACTTGATGTGACGGATCCTGGCGCGGTGCTGCGCTTTGGCCAGGAAGCGCAATCGCGCGCGGCCTCGGCGGCGGATGCCATGCTGGAAGGCGCCAAAAACCGTGAAGCCGGGGAAGCCGGGCAAACGCTTGGCGCCTTGCTTAGTCTTTTGCGGGGCTTTGATGTCTCGGGCCTTGCGGAAAAGCCCGGTTTCTTTGCGCGGCTTTTCAACAAGGCGGGCGCGGAAGCCGCGCAGGTACTCAGCCGCTATGAAGGCCTGCGGGATCAGGTTGAGG
>JBDKIR010000021.1:0-4896 GCA_039797035.1 Pseudomonadota bacterium
GGCGGGGGGAACCCGTATCGCCTGCAACCTATCCGGCCTTTCCCTGCAAAGCCCCAAGTTTCGTGAGGAGATGAAGGAATTATTCAGCAAGAACCCCGGAATTGCGGAACGTCTGGTGGTAGAAATCACCGAAACCGCCGAAATAGAGCAGGAAGACGAAGCGATCCGCATGATTGAGATGTTGCGCAGCTTCAGCATCCCGGTCTGCCTGGATGATTTCGGCGCGGGGGCGGCGGCGTTTCGCTACCTCAGGGCTTTCAAGGTTGATTACGTCAAGGTCGATGGTATCTATGTGGCGAATGCGCTGCAAAGCGAAAGGGATCGCGGCTTCATCGCCGCCATGGTTGATCTGGCGCGCACAGTGGGGGCCAAACTTGTCGCTGAACGGATTGAAACAGAAGAGGAAGCGGCGCTTATGGTCCAACTTGGGGTGGATTATGGGCAGGGCTACCTTTTCGGAAAGCCGACCCACGACCTTACCGTTCGGCAGCCCGGGCTGATGTGGCAAGAGGCAAAGTGACCCATCCCCGAGCGCCGCAGCTTGCTGTGGTGATCCCCTGTTTCAATGAAGCCGCGAATGTCGCGCCCATGGTGGCGCGGCTTGATGCCGCTTTGGCGGGCGTGCCGTGGGAAGCGATTTTCGTCGATGATGACAGCCCCGATGGCACCGCCGCTGCCGCGCGCGCCATTGCTGTGCATGATCCGCGCGTTCGGTGTATTCGCCGCATTGGCCGCCGTGGCCTCGCTTCTGCCTGTATTGAAGGCATGTTGGCGACCTCTGCCCCTTATCTTGCGGTGATCGATGGCGATTTGCAGCATGATGAAACCCTGCTGCCACGCATGTTGGAAGCCTTGCAGGCAGAGCAGGCCGATATCGTCATCGGCAGTCGCAATATCGAAGGTGGCGACAAGCAAAGCGGATTTTCGGCCGCGCGGCGCATGATCTCCGACACCGGGGCGGCTTTGGCCAATGCGGCCTTGCCTGTCCGGGTGAGTGACCCGATGAGCGGCTTTTTCGCTTTGCCGCGTGCCTTGTTTGAGGAAGTTGCGCCCAGGCTGACCGGCACTGGTTTCAAGATTTTGCTGGATATTCTGCTTTCAGCGGGCCGCGCGCTGCGCTGCCTTGAAATCCCCTATAGCTTCCGGGCGCGGGTGGCGGGCGAAAGCAAGCTTGATGCCGGGGTCTTGCTGGAATTTGCTGGCCTGCTTGCGGATAAGGCGCTGGGCGGCGTGGTGCCGCTGCGCTTCATGTCCTTCGCCCTGGTCGGGGCTATTGGCGTGCTGGTGCATTTGGCCATTCTTGGGCTTTTGCACGGGATTGGCGGCATCGGCTTTGGCAGCGCGCAATGGGTTGCCAGCTTCGGCGCCATGACGGTGAATTTCCTGCTGAATAACCGCATCACCTATCGGGATCGGCGCCTGCGTGGCCCCGCACTACTGCGCGGCTTGGTGTTGTTTTACCTGGTCTGCGGGCTGGGGGCGGCGGCCAATATCGGTATTGCCAATCTGCTGCTGCGCGATGGCGTGCTGGCCTGGGGCCTGGCCGGGGCTGCCGGGGCGGCGCTGACGGTGGTGTGGAATTACGCGGTTTCCGCCACCCTGGTCTGGCGCGCGAAGTGAGGTTTTGGCTGGCGGCGCTGGTTGCGCTGACCCTGCTGCGCCTGGGGCTGGCGGCCTTTCTGCCTCTGGCACCGGATGAAGCCTATTACTGGGTGTGGTCGCGCGATTTGCAGCCCGGTTACCTGGACCATCCCCCGATGGTTGCCTTGTTTATCCGTCTGGGCACGGCGCTGCTGGGGGAAACCGCCTTAGGCATCAGAGTATTGGCGCCGCTCAGTCTTTTCATCGGTTCCCTGATGCTGGCGCGCGCGGCGGAAGATCTCTTTCCAGGGCGGCGCGCCGGGATTTGGGCGGCGGCGCTGATGAATGCCACGCTTTTCGCCGGGCTTGGCGCCGTGACCATGACCCCGGATACGCCCTTGTTGTTCTTCTGGGTGGCGGCCCTTTGGGCGGTGGCGCGGGCTGAACGCAGTGGCCAGCCGGGCTGGTGGCTGGTGGTGGGCTGCTTTGCCGGTGGTGCCTTGCTGTCCAAATACACCGCGGCGCTTTTGGGGCTTGGCCTGCTGCTTTGGCTGATTGGCGTGCCGCAGGCGCGGCGCTGGTTGCGCTGCTGGCAGCTTTGGGCCGGCGGGGTGCTAGCGCTGCTGATCTTCAGCCCGGTGCTGTATTGGAATGCCAGCCATGGCTTTGCTTCCTTCGCCAAGCAGGGTGGGCGCACTGCCGCGGGCGGCGCTGGGCAAAGCCTGCGCTGGCTTGGGGAATTGCTGGCCGGGCAGGCGGCTTTGGTGACACCGGTGGTTTTTGTGCTGTGTCTTGCCGGGCTTCTGGCGGCGCTGCGGCAGTATTGGCGCCAGCGCGATGCCGCTTCCGCGCTTTTATTGGCGCTGACCTTGCCGGGTGGCGCGATTTTTCTGTGGCAAGCCTTGGGCAGCCGCGTGCAAGGGAATTGGCCCGCGATCCTCTACCCAAGTGCCGCCATCGCCGCCGCCGCCCTGCTGCCGCTGGCCTGGGCGGCTTGGCGCCGGGCGGCCTTGGCGCTGGGCTTTGCCATGACAGGCTTCGCCTATCTGCAGGCGCTGGCCGCCCCCTTGCCGTTGCCACGGCGGAGCGACCCCACTTTGGCGCGTTTGGGTGGCTGGGACGGGCTTGCGGCCGAGGTCACCAGCCTTGCCCGGCAGGAAAAGGCGCGTTTCATCGCGGCCGAGGAATATGGCCTGGCGGCGGGGCTCGCCTTTCGCGTGCCGGGTGACATGCCGGTGGTGGCGATGGATCAGCGTTGGCGGTTTTTTGGCCTGCCGCCTGTGCCGGAAGGCCAAGCAGGCTTGCTGATCCGCAGTGAGCGGCGCGGGGAAGGCCCGCCGCTTTGGCCGGGTGCCGTGCCGGTGACCGACCCGGTGGGGCGGCTGATCCGCCACCGTGCGGGGCAGGAAGCTGAGGCGTATCGGATTTTCCGTGTCACCAGCGTGGCGGGGCAACCGCCCACCGCCATGCTGCCGCATCCCAAGCGCTGATCACACCATGCTTGACCTGGCCGGTGGCGCTGGCGTTTATCAGGGCAACACAAGGATTGCGCGATGAACATCATGAAGTCCCGTCCCTGGAATCTGCCGGAAAGCTGTGTAACCCCGGAATCCTTGGTGTTTGGCCGACGCAAAGCCCTGCTGTTGGGCGCTGGCGCATTGGCTGCACCGGGCCTGGCGGCCGCGCAGGAGCAAGGCTTGCCGCCGGCCATGCGCAACACGCGTTATGCGCCAGGGCGCGCAATCACCGCCGAGCGTGAAGTCACCACCTATAATAATTTTTACGAATTCGGCAGCCACAAGACCATCAGCCCCAGCGCGCAGCGCATGCCGCAGCGGCCCTGGACCATCAAGGTTGATGGCATGGTCGAAGCCCCGCGTGAATTCGGCATTGAGGATCTGCTGCGCCGCATGCCGCTGGAAGAACGCGTCTATCGGCTGCGCTGCGTTGAAGCCTGGTCCATGGTGGTGCCCTGGACCGGTTTTCCACTCGCCGCCCTTTTGACGGAGGTCCGGCCGCTCGCCTCCGCCCGGTTCGTGGTGTTGGAAACGGCCGCCATGCCCGCAGTGATGCCGGGCTTGCGGCAGAGCTGGTATCCCTGGCCTTACATTGAAGGCTGCACCATTGCCGAAGCGGCCAATGATTTGTCCTTCATGGTGGTTGGCGCTTACGGCAAGCTTCTGCCGCCGCAGAATGGCGGGCCCATCCGCTTTCATCAGCCATGGAAATACGGCTTCAAGGCCGGGAAAAGCCTGGTGCGCATTACCTTGACCGATCAGCGCCCGATTTCCTTCTGGGAAAAAATCCAGCCGCAGGAATATGGCTTTTGGGCCAATGTTAACCCGGAAGTGCCCCATCCGCGTTGGAGCCAAGCGAGTGAACGCGTGCTTGGCAGTGGGGAGCGGATTCCGACACAATTATTCAACGGCTATGGGGAATTCGTCGCGGATCTCTATAGCGGCCTGCAACGCGAAAGACTTTGGGCATGATGTTCTGATGCGCCTTTTGGGAGGATTTTTCGTCCTGCTGGGGGTCGGGCTGTTCGTGGCTTTCGGCGCCGATGAGGCGTTGGGCGCTGTGCTGTTCCGCTGGAATGCGGCGCTGTTGAACACCACCCAGGCTGTCGTGCAGCGCTATTTGCTGCCGATGCTATGGGATGATGTGTTGCTGCCCATCCTGGAAGCGCCGGCATGGTTGGCGCCGGGGGCGCTTGGCGTTGCGCTCAGTCTCCTGGGCTGGATGCGTGCGCGTGGCTGAAGCAAAGCCATCCCATCGCTTGCTATTGGTGGAAGATTCGCCCTCACTCGCGACTGTCTATCAAGAATATCTGCGCGGCGGCCGCTATGAAATCCGCCACGCGCATTGCATCGCTGATGCGCTGCGCTTCGCGGATGAAGCCATGCCTGATGGGGTTCTGCTTGATCTTCGCCTGCCCGATGGCGATGGGCTTTCGGTCTTGCGCGAATTGCGCGGGCGCGATGCTGATCTGCCCGTGGTGGTGATGACCGCGCATGGATCCGTGACCCTGGCCGTGGAGGCGATGCAGGCCGGGGCTTCGGATTTTCTGGTCAAACCCTTCGCGCCCGAACGCCTGACCGTCACCATGGCGAATGTCATGGAACGCGCCGCCTTGCGGCGTACCGTGGCTGCCTTGGCGCCGCGCCAGGGATTTGCCGGTTTCATTGGCGCCGCACCTTCCATGCAGGCTGTTTATCGAATTTTGGAAAACGCGGCCGCATCCCGCGCGACCGTTTTCGTCACGGGTGAAAGCGGTACCGGCAAGGAATTGGCCGCCGAAGCGGTGCATCAATTGTC
>JBDKIR010000022.1:0-3248 GCA_039797035.1 Pseudomonadota bacterium
AAAGCCATGCCAGTTGGTGAAGCCGCTACCCGTTGCGTGATAGGTGCCCGCCAAATCATCGCGCCAACCATCGGCGCGCAGCCGCGCCAGAATGCTGGCAATGGCATCCGCCAGATCAGGCGCCGCGGTGGGGCTGCCCCATTGATCCGCCACTACGCGAAGTTCTGGGCGTTGCGCGCCAAGCGCCAGCATGGTGCGCAGAAAATTCTTGCCCATGGGCGCGAAGACCCAGGCGGTGCGAAGGATAATGCTGCGCGGATTGGCGGCCTGCGCGGCCCATTCCCCGGCCAGCTTGGTGCGACCATAAGCGCCAAGTGGATTGGGCAGATCGCTTTCCAGATAGGGCGCGCCCTTCAGCCCATCAAAAACATAATCGGTGGAAATCTGAATGAGCGGAATGCCCGCTTCGCGCGTGAGCTGCCCGAGCAAAGCCGGCCCCAGCGCATTGGCGCGAAAGGCACCGGCTTCATCATCTTCCGCCGCATCCACCGCGGTCCAGGCAGCGCAATTCACCACCGCATCGGGTTTCAATGCGGCAAAGGCGGCGATTACTGTCTCTGGCTTATCGAATTCAAATTCCGGCTGGCCGACCAGCAGCGCTTCAAAACCCTGCGCGGGCAGCGCGGCTTCAAGCCCGGTCGCCAATTGCCCGCCACGGCCGGTGACGAGGATGCGGCGCATCACCAAGTGCCTTTCGGAAAGGGCGGCGGAATATCAGCGAGCCTTGGTGCCTTGCGGTCCTTATCGGACAGGATCGGGTCGCTGACCGGCCAATCAATGCCAAGCGCGGGATCATTCCAGGCGATGCCGGCATCGGCTTCCCGGTCATAATAGGCGTCAACCTTATAGAGCACTTCGGTATCTTCTTCGAGTGTCACAAAGCCATGCGCGAAGCCCGCCGGGATCCAAAGCTGCTGCCAATTCGCTGATGAAAGCTCGCACGCCACATGCTGGCCATAGGTGGGCGAGCCTTCGCGGATATCCACCGCGATATCCAAGATGGACCCGCGCACCACGCGCACCAATTTGCTTTGCGCGCTGGGTGGTTTCTGAAAATGCAGGCCGCGCACCACACCCTTTTGGCGTGACAGGGAATGATTATCCTGCACAAAATCCACAGTGATGCCATGCGCAGCCAGGGTGCGGCGCGACCAGACTTCACTGAAAAAACCGCGATCATCGCCGAAGCGGGCGGGTTCAATCAGCAGCAGATCCGGGATGGCAAGCGCTTGGACCTTCACGCCAGCTTGCCTTCCGCCAGGTCACGCAAATAGCCGCCATAGGCGGTCTTGCCCAAACGATCCGCCTGGGCGCGGAGCGCCGCCGCATCAATGAAGCCCATGCGGAAGGCGATTTCTTCCGGGCAGCCCACTTGCAGCCCTTGGCGTTCCTGCACCGTCTGCACAAAAAGCGCAGCTTGCAGCAGGGAAGCCGGCGTGCCGGCGTCAAGCCAGGCGCAACCGCGGCCCAATTGCTCAGCGCGCAGGCTGCCATCCGCCAGATAGACCTTGTTGAGGTCGGTGATTTCCAATTCACCACGCGCGGAGGGCTTCAAATCGCGTGCCATTTGCGTCACGCGCTTGTCGTAGAAATAAAGCCCGATCACCGCCCAATCGGATTTCGGCTTGGCGGGTTTTTCTTCGATGGAAAGCACGCGCCCGCTGGCATCGAATTCCGCGACGCCATAGCGTTCCGGATCCGCCACGCGGTAGCCAAAGACGGAAGCGAGGCCGTTTTGTGCATTCGTGGCCGCTGCCTTCAGGCTATCCACCAAACCATGGCCATAGATGATGTTGTCGCCGAGTGCGAGCGCGCAGGCTTCCCCGCCAATCCACTCCGCACCGATATGAAACGCCTGTGCGATGCCATCCGGGCTTGGCTGTTCGGCATAGCTGATGCGGATGCCGAATTGCGCACCATCCCCGAGCAAGCGCCGGAATTGCGGCAGGTCAGCCGGCGTGGAGATCAGCAGGATGTCCTTGATCCCCGCCAGCATCAGCGTGCCCAGCGGGTAATAGACCATCGGTTTGTCATAGACCGGCAGCAATTGCTTCGACGCCGCCAAGGTCATCGGGTGCAAACGCGTCCCGGACCCGCCTGCGAGCAGAATGCCCTTCATGCCTTCACCCCCCCAAGCCTTTGCCCGGCATAGCGCTTTTCCCGAATAGGCCGCCACCAGGCTTCATTATCCAGATACCAGCGAATGGTCTGATCGAGCCCAGCCTCAAAATCATAGCGCGCCTTCCAGCCAAGGGCGGCTTCCGCACCGCTTGGGTCCATGGCGTAGCGGAAATCATGGCCGGGGCGGTCTTTGACATAGGTGATCAACCGCTCACGCGGGCCAGCAGGATCAGGGCGCAGCCGGTCCAGCGTACGGCAAATGGCCTGCACCACTTGCAGATTGGTCCGTTCCTGACGCGGGCCGATGCAATAAGTGGCCCCTGGAACACCGCGCATCAGCGCCAAGACCAAAGCTTCGGCGTGGTCCTGCACATGGATCCAATCGCGGATATTCGACCCATCGCCATAAACCGGCAAAGGGCGGCCTTCCAAGGCATTCAGCGTGACCAGCGGAATCAGCTTTTCCGGGAACTGCCACGGCCCGTAATTATTCGTGGTGTTCGAAACAAAGGAAGGAAAGCCATAAGTGTGCTGCCACGCGCGCACCAAATGGTCCGACGCTGCCTTGGAAGCAGAATAGGGGCTGCGTGGATCATAGCGCGTATGCTCATCAAACGGCGCGTCATCCGCGCTTTCGAGGGAGCCGAACACCTCATCTGTTGAGACATGATGGAAGCGGAAATCAGCCTTGGCGCTGGCATCCAGGCCTTGCCAATATTCCCGCGCTGCTTCCAGCAGCACCTGCGTACCAACAACATTGGTGCGGATGAATTCCGCCGGCCCATCAATCGAACGATCGACATGGGATTCGGCGGCCAGATGCATCACACGTGCGGGCTTGAAGCGGGTGAAAGCGTCCCGCATCGCCGCCGGATCACAAATATCCAGCGCCAGATGCTGATGGCGCGGTGATTTCAGCCAATCGCCCAGGCTATCTGGGCTCGCCGCATAGGTCAGCTTGTCGATATTCACCACGGTCGCGTCAGTGGTCGCGAGTAAATGTCGCACCACGGCCGAACCGATGAAGCCCATACCGCCTGTCAGAAGAATGACCATGAAACGCCCCACCCATCGAAGATGTTTCGAATGGAAGCTATTCGAAACATCTCTTTATGTCAGAAGCATGA
>JBDKIR010000023.1:0-12289 GCA_039797035.1 Pseudomonadota bacterium
TCAGAGCTAATATTTGATACCGCATTGGTGGGGGGCCTCAGCTTGGCAGTGTGGTAGCACAGGTGTGACTTGGTATCTCTTGCCAGAAACACAAGAATCAATTGAATAAAGCTGAGTAAAACGAGAGGAAGCGTGGCGTAAAAATCAGAAAAATACCGAATGAAACGTCAATATATAGAAATGATATGTAAAAACAGAAAATATTGTGATTTCGAACCTCGCGCATGATCGCGACTACATTCATCATCAAAAACCAGCCAAACCTCTCGGCGGGTCAGAAGTCGTTATTCAGGGCGTCACGGGCTTAACCATTGACGCATCGCTTGGCATGGGGCGAACCCTTGGCGAGAATTTGTGACCCGGTTCGCACAAAAAGCCATAATCTCCACAGCCTGCGGAGGGTGTAGTATATTGATTTTGTTGAGAAATTTGGCGGACCCGATACGATTCGAACGTACGACCTTTGCCTTCGGAGGGCAACGCTCTATCCAGCTGAGCTACGGGTCCCCAAGATTTGCTTCTAGCCCGGCGGGGCCGCCGGGGGAAGTCCTGAATGATGATGCGCTTTATTCGGCCGGCAGGGCCTGTTCCAACCGGTAGGGATGTGCCCGGTAGGCGCCCAGGATTTTCATGGATGAGGAGAAAAAGGCCAATTCCTCAAAAGCGCGGCGCAGCCCAGGCTGGTCCGGATGGCCATCGACATCGCACAGGAATTGCGTCGCGGCGAAGCGCCCGCCGACCATGTAGCTTTCCAGCTTGGTCATATTGATCCCATTGGTGGCGAAGCCGCCCAGCGCCTTATAGAGCGCGGCGGGAATGGAGCGCACCTGAAACACAAAGGTCGTCACCACATTGGGTGCATCCACCGGCGCATCGGCCCTGTCGCGCGCCATGACATAAAAGCGCGTGGTGTTATGGGCCTCATCCTCCACATTCCGCTTCAGCACTTCCAGCCCGTAGATCTCAGCGGCCAATTCACTGGCAATGGCGGCATCTTCCACGCCGCCCCTTTCGGCGATCAGCGCTGCCGCGCCGGCGGTATCGGCCTCAATCACCGGGGTCAGGGACATATCCTTCAACAAACGCAGCACCTGGCCCAAGGCCACCGGGTGGCTATGGGCGCGCTTCAAGGTCGCAAGGCTCGCGCCCTTTGGCGCCAGCAGGCAATGTTCCACGCGCTGGAAATGCTCGCCCACCACATAAAGCCCCGAATCCGGCAACATGCGGTGAATATCCGGCACACGCCCGGCCAGCGAATTCTCGCAGGGTAGCATGGCCAGGTCGCATTGGCCTTCCTTCAAGGCCGCCATGGCGGCTTCAAAGGAAGGGCAGGGCAGGGTGGCCGCCCCGGGATAGGCAGCGCGGCAGGCAAGGTCTGAATAAGCGCCAAGGACGCCCTGGAAGGCGATGGTGGTCTTGGACATGGGGGCTTCCTTCAAGGGGCGAGTAGCTTGCGGGCGCGTTCGAGATCTTCGGGCGTATCCACACCGAAGGGGCCGTGTTCCACCCGCGCGGCGCTGATTTTCATGCCCGCTTCCAGGGCGCGGAGCTGTTCCAGCTTTTCGCGCATTTCCAAGGGGCTGGCCGGCAGGGTAACAAACCGGTCCAAGGCGGCGCGGCGATAGGCATAAACGCCAATATGGTGCCAGCGCGGCCCATCCCCCCAGGGGATCGGCAAGCGGGAGAAATAGAGCGCCGGCGCCACCTGGGCATCGCCCGAAAAGGCGCAGGCGCATTTCACGAAGGAATCGGTGTGCGCTTCGGCGTCATTGGCGATGGGGCAGACCAGGGTGCCGATATCCACCGTCGGATCCTCAAGCGGGGCCAGCACGGCGCGCAATGTTTCGGGGCGGATGGTTGGGAAATCGCCCTGAAGGTTGACCACCACATCGAATTGCCCGCCGGGGTCCAGGGCCTTCATGGCGCGCTGCACCCGATCCGTGCCAGAGGGCACATCCTCGGCCACCAGAACAGCTTCTGCCCCGGCGGCGCGGGCGGCGGCGGCAATTTCTTCTTCCGCACAGGCGACCGCCAGCGGCCCAATGCCGGCTTCCCGGGCGCGGTCGAGTACATGTGCGATCATGGGTTTACCCTGAATATCCGCCAATGGCTTCCCGGGAAGGCGGGTTGCGGCCATGCGCGCAGGGATGACGATGATGGGACGCACGGAAAAGGGCTCCTACCGCCTTGTCGGCGCGAAAGGGGGGCTATATGGTCCGCGCGTTCTAAAGAAGCGCGACCCGCGGTGCAAACCGGCCGGGCGCAAGCGGTTTGAGGAAGAGTATCGGCATGAGCAGCAGTCTTGAACTGAACAAGATCTTCGCCGCGGTCCTGACGGCCGGCATCACCTTTGCCAGCGCCGGGGTGGTTGCACGCCTGATCGTGCACCCGACCATGCCGCATAATAGCGCCATCCAGATTGGGGAAGCCGCGCCGGCCCAGGCCGCCGCCGCGCCTGCAGCCCCGGCGCTTGAACCGATTACGCCGCTTTTGGCCGCGGCCAATGTGCAGAATGGTCAGCAATTGGCGCAGCGCCAATGCGCTTCCTGCCACAGCTTCAATGAAGGCGGCCGTTCGGGCGTTGGCCCGAATCTGCACGGCATTGTCGGTGCCAAGCATGCGCATGTTGATGGCTTCAATTACTCCGCGGCCATTCGTGGCATGGCCAGCAAGCCCTGGGGCTATGAGGATTTGAACGCCTGGCTCGCCAATCCGCGCGCCTATGCCCCCGGCAACAAGATGTCCTTTGCTGGCATTGCGAATGCCTCTGGCCGGGCGGATTTGATTGCCTATCTGCGTTCGATTTCCCCGAACGCCCCCGCGCCCTGATCCCGGCGCAATACATAGCGGTGGCGGAAGCCGCCGCTGACCGGGCAGCGGCCGTGATTCGGCCGCTTTTCCGTTCTGCCCTTTTGGTGGAAGCCAAGGGGGATGCCAGCCCGGTGACCCGCGCCGACCGAGAGGCTGAAGCCGCCATCCGCGCCTTGCTGGCTGAAACCTTGCCTGATCACGGTGTGATCGGGGAGGAATATGGCGATGAACGGCCGGATGCCGAATGGATCTGGGTGCTGGACCCCATTGATGGCACGCGCGCCTTTGTGACTGGCCGCCCGATATTCGGCAGCCTGATTTCGCTGCTGCACCGGGGCCAGCCCGTACTTGGCATTATCGATCAGCCCATCACCGGGGAGCGCTGGCTGGGCGTGGCCGGGCGGCCAACCGAGTTCAAAGGGCCCTTTCCTGGCACCCCCCGTTGCCGGCCCTGCGCCAGCCTGGCCGATGCCGAGCTATCCTGCACCAGCCCCGATATGTTCGCCCCCGCCAATCGGCCGGGATTTGAGCGGTTGCGCCAAGGCGTGCGCCGGGTGACCTGGGGCGGGGATTGTTACGCCTATGGCTTGGTGGCGCTTGGCCTGATTGATGTTGTTGCCGAAAGCGATCTGAAAATTTGGGACTGGGCGGCCCTGGTGCCGGTGATTGAAGGTGCCGGTGGGCGCGTGACAGATTGGGCCGGGCAGACCCTGCATCCGGGCAGTGATGGGCGCGTCATTGCGCTGGGTGATGCGGGGCTGCTTACGGAAGCGGTTCAACTTCTGCGTAGTTAGCCCGACCTGCCATTGTCGGCACGGCACAGAAACCCCATCCTGCTAACTATGCATCGTCGTCACCTTATGGCGCTTGGCGCCACCCTTGCGGGCCTGTCCTTCCCCCGTTCCGCCCTGCGCGCGGCCATGCCCGCGGGCGGTGACAAGCCGGGCCAAGTGGTTCGTACCCACGCGCTTTCCCTTTTGGGGGAACCGGCCTTGCCGGCGGGTTTTCCGCATTGGCCCTGGGTGAACCCGGCCGCCCCCAAAGGCGGGGAAGTAACGCTCACCGCGCTTGGGTCCTTCGATAGTTTCAACCCGTTCATTTTGCGCGGCACGCCCGCTGTCGGCAGCAGCCTGATCTATGACACCTTGCTGTCGCGCAACCTTGATGAGCCCTTGTCCCAATATGGGCATTTGGCCCGCATCATCGAATTGCCAGCTGATCGGAAGGGCGTCACTTTCGAACTCCGTGACGATGCGCGCTGGCATGATGGCAGGCCGATCACGGCCGAGGATGTGGTCTTCAGTTTCACTGCCTTACGCACCCATGGCCGGCCTTTCTATCGTTCCTATTGGGCGGATGTGACCGAGGTTGTGGCGGAAGATGCGCGGCGCGTGACCTATCGCTTCCGCACGGATGAAAACCGTGAATTGCCGCTGATCCTTGGCGAAATGTCTGTATTGCCCAAGCATTACTGGGAAGGGCGCGACTTCAATCGCCCGAGCCTGGATTTGCCCTTGGGGTCCGCCGCCTATCGCATTGAACGTTTCGAAGCCAACCGCAGCGTGGTGTTGCGCCGGGTTGCGGATTATTGGGGGCGCGACGTGCCCACCATGCGTGGCATGGCGAATTTTGACACCATCAGATACGAATATTTCCGCGACACCACAGTGGCCTTTGAAGCCTTCAAGGCCGGGCAGATTGATTTCCGGCAGGAGAATGTCGCCCGCGATTGGGCGACTGGTTACGACTTTCCCGCAGCGCGGCGGGGCTTGGTGGCAAAGCAGGAAATCCCGCATGAAATCCCAACCGGGATGCAGGCTTTCGCGATGAATTTGCGCCGCCCCCTGTTTCAGGATGCCCGCGTGCGCCGCGCTTTGATTGAAGTCTTTGATTATGAATGGATGAATATCAATCTGTTCTATGGCGACTATGCGCGCACGGAATCCTATTTCTCCAATTCCGAATTCGCGGCGCGCGGCCTGCCGGAAGGGCGCGAATTGGCCATTCTGCAGAATTATCGCGGCCGCATCCCGGAAAGTGTTTTTTCGGAAGAATATCGCCTGCCCAAAACCGATGGTTCCGGCAATAACCGCGAAGGTCTGCGCCGAGCCCTTGCTTTGCTGCGAGAGGCCGGCTGGACCGTGCGGGACCGTCGTTTGGTCAATGCCGAAGGCAAGCGGTTTGAATTTGAGATTCTGCTGCAAGGTGCCACTTTTGAACGTGTTGCGCTGCCTTATGTGCAATGGCTGGAACGGCTGGGCATTGCCGCGCGCGTGCGCACCGTGGACCCCGCGCAGTATCAGGTGCGGGTGGATGCCTTTGATTACGACATGACCATTGACAGCATTGGGCAGGGCTTTCACCCCGGCAATGAACAGCGCGATTACTGGACCTGCGCCAAGGCGCGGGAGAATGGCAGCCAGAATGTCGCGGGCATTTGCGACCCGGTGGTGGATGAATTGGTGGAAATGGTGATCGCCGCACCCGATCAGGCCGAATTGGTGGCGCGCACCCGCGCCCTGGACCGCGTGTTGCTGCATTACAATTACACCATTCCGCAATGGCATAACCGCACCTTCCGCATTGCCTTCTGGGAACGCTTTGGCCGGCCTGAGAAAACACCACGCTATGGCTTGGGCTTCCCCAATGCCTGGTGGGTTGATGGCGCGCGCGACGCTGCGCTTGCTGAAGCCAAGCGCAGCCAATAGGCATGGCCGCTTATCTTCTGCGCCGGTTGCTGCTGGTGATCCCAACCCTGCTTGGGATCATCATCATCAATTTCGCGGTGGTGCAATTCGCCCCCGGCGGCCCGGTGGAACAGATGCTCGCGGAATTGCGCGGCGAAGGCCAAACCATGGGCCGCATTACCGGCGAAGGGGCAGGCGAAATCCGTACCCCCAATGCGGCGGAACAACGCAATGCCGGCGCTGGTGGCGGCGATGGGCCAGTGGGGTCCTATCGCGGCGCGCGTGGGCTGGACCCGGCGATTGTGGCCGAAATTGAACGCGCCTTCGGTTTCGACAAACCAGCCAGCACGCGCTTCAAGGAAATGATTTGGGGGTATTTGCAGTTTGATTTCGGGCGTTCCCTGTTTCGGGATCGGCCGGTGATTGATCTGATTGTCGAAAAAATGCCCGTTTCGATCTCTCTCGGGCTCTGGTCCACGCTGCTGATTTATCTGATCTCCATTCCGCTTGGTATCCGCAAGGCGGTGCGCGATGGATCGCGCTTTGATGTGGCGACATCTGGCCTGGTATTGATTGGCTATGCCATTCCGGGCTTTCTTTTTGCCATTGTGCTGGTGGTGTTCTTTGCCGGCGGTTCCTTCCTGCAATGGTTTCCGCTGCGTGGGCTGAATAGCCCTGGGTCGGAAACCTGGTCGCTTGGTGCGCGCATCATGGATTATGCTTGGCACATGGTGCTGCCGACCATTGCGCTGGTGATTGGCGGCTTTGCCACGCTGACCATGCTCACCAAAAATGCCTTCCTGGATGAGATCGGCAAGCAATATGTGCTGACGGCGCGTGCCAAGGGCAATACCGAACGGCGCGTACTTTATGGCCATGTCTTTCGTAACGCCATGATGCTTATTATCGCGGGCTTCCCGGCGGCCTTCATCGGCATCCTGTTCACCGGTGCCTTGCTGGTGGAGATTGTATTCTCGCTGGATGGCTTGGGGCTTTTGGGTTTTGAAAGCGCCATACGCCGAGATTATCCGGTGATGTTCGCCACGCTGTATATCTTCACCCTGATGGGGTTGGTGATGCAGATCGTGGGCGATTTCACCTATACCCTGGTCGATCCGCGCATTGATTTTGAGGCGCGGCGATGACGCTTTCGCCCCTCACGCAGCGCCGGCTGGCCAATTTCCGCGCCAATAAGCGCGGCTATTGGTCGTTGATCATTTTCGGCGTGCTGTTTTTCATCACGCTCTTTGCTGAATTCCTGGCCAATGACCGCCCCATCATCGCGCGTATCGATGGGCGCTGGTATGCGCCAGTGCTGGTGGATTACGCCGAAAGTGACATTATTGAAGACGGCCTGCCCACATTGGCCGATTGGCATGATCGCGGCTTCCGTGAGGAGATTGAGGCCAAGGGCGCGACCCTGGTCTGGCCGCTGATCCCTTATTCCTACCGCAGCGTGGTGCGTGATTTGGGGCGGCCGGCACCGGCGCCACCTTCGGCGCGCAATTGGCTTGGCACGGATGACCAGGCGCGGGATGTACTGGCGCGGGTGATTTATGGTTTTCGGATTTCCGTGCTGTTTGGTTTTACGCTGACCCTGATCAGCTCGGCCATTGGCATCGCGGCCGGTGCCGTGCAGGGTTTTTACGGCGGGACTGTGGATTTACTCTTCCAGCGCTTCATCGAAATCTGGTCCGGCATGCCGCAGCTTTTCCTGCTGATCATCCTGGCGAGTGTGATTGAACCAAGCTTCTGGGTGCTGCTGATCTTTCTCTTGCTGTTTTCCTGGATGAATCTGACCGGCGTGGTACGCGCTGAATTTCTGCGCGGACGCAATTTCGATTATGTGCGCGCGGCCAAGGCGCTTGGCGTGAGTGATGCGCGGGTCATGCTGCGCCATATCCTGCCGAATGCCATGGTGGCGACGCTGACCTTTCTGCCCTTCATCCTTTCGGGCAGCGTCACGGTACTCGCCTCCCTGGATTTTCTGGGCTTTGGCCTGCCGCCCGGTTCACCTTCGCTCGGCGAATTGGTCAATCAGGGTAAGAATAATCTCAACGCGCCATGGCTGGCGCTCACGAGTTTCTTCGTGCTGGGTGGTATGCTGACGCTGCTGATTTTTGTCGGTGAAGCGGTGCGGGATGCTTTCGATCCGCGGAAACTCCCCGGGGGGCAGGGCTGATGCCTCTTTTATCGGTGCAAAACCTGTCTGTCGCATTTCAAGGGCGCGATGTGGTGCGCCGGGTTTCTTTCGATCTGGCCGCAGGTGAAACCCTGGCGCTGGTGGGGGAAAGCGGCAGCGGCAAATCGGTGACGGCGCTATCCTGCCTTCGCCTGTTATCGAGTGCGGGGAGCAATCCTGCCGGTTCCATCACGCTGGATGGCACAGATGTGCTGACAGCGTCCGAGGCGGCGCTGCGCCGCCTGCGGGGCGGTGTGGCCGGCATGGTGTTCCAGGAACCCATGACATCGCTCAATCCGCTGCACAGCATTGAACGGCAGGTAGCGGAAGCCATTACCCTGCATCGCCCCTTGGCGGGCCCCGAGCTGCGCGCGCGGGTGATTGAATTGCTGCGCTTGGCCGGCTTTCCGCAGGCTGAGGAACGGCTGAGCGCTTATCCGCATCAGCTTTCGGGCGGGCAACGTCAGCGCGTGATGATTGCAGCGGCGCTGGCCAATGACCCTAAGTTGCTGATCGCGGATGAGCCGACCACGGCGTTGGATGTGACCATTCAGGCGCAGATTCTGGAGCTTTTGGCGTCCCTGAAGCGGCGCTTCAACATGGCCATGCTGTTGATCACCCATGACCTGGCCATTGTTCGCCGCCATGCGGACCGCGTTGTGGTCATGAAGAATGGCGATGCGGTCGAACAGGGCCGTGTGGCGGAGGTATTTGCCAATCCGCAACATGCCTATACGCGCATGCTATTGGCGACCGAACCAAAAGGCGCGCCGGCATCGATACCGCAAGCGGCGCCACTGACACTCCAGGCCAGCGATATCCAGGTGCGTTTTCCCATCCGGCGCGGGGTTCTGCGGCGCGTGGTGGCGGAAGTTAGGGCCGTGAACGGCGTTTCGGTCACGGTGCATGAGGGTGAAACCCTGGGCCTGGTCGGGGAAAGCGGTTCCGGCAAGACCACGCTGGGCCTCGCTTTGCTGCGCATGGCGGAAAGTAGCGGCCAGATTGTCTTCGAAAATGCGCCTATTCATGCCCTGTCACAAAAAAACCTGCGTGGCTTGCGGCGGCGTATGCAGATTGTGTTTCAGGATCCCTATGGTGCCCTTTCACCGCGGTTGAGCGTTGCTGAAATCATCGGTGAAGGGCTTGAAGTGCATGAACCAGGCCTGACCCGACCCGCCCGCATGGCGCGTGTGGAAGAAGCCTTGCGCGAAGTGGGCTTGGACCCTTCCATGGCAGAGCGCTACCCGCATGAATTTTCCGGCGGCCAGCGCCAGCGTATTGCCATTGCGCGCGCCATGGTGCTGAAGCCGCGGTTGGTGGTGCTGGATGAACCAACCAGCGCCTTGGATGTCAGTGTGCAGGCGCAAGTGGTGGAATTGTTGCGGGATTTGCAGGCGCGCCATGGCCTTGCGTATTTATTCATCTCCCATGATTTGCGCGTTGTGCGTGCCATGGCGCATCGGATCATGGTGCTGAAGGATGGCGCTGTGGTGGAAGAAGGGGATGCCGCATCGGTGGTCAACGCCCCGAAGGAAGCCTATACACGCCAGCTGATGGCCGCGGCTTTCAATCTTTCCAGTCTTGAAAGGTAATGATTTCACCGTGAATGAGCTTGAACGCCTGAAAGCCATGCTGGATGCCGAACAGGTGAAGCTTGGTGTCAGCCTGCGCCGCATGAATTCGCCAGGCTCCCCGGTCTATCATACCTGGGAGAATGTCTGGCCGACGGCGACGATCCTGATCGCGAGTTTTGTCACGCTGAAATGGGGCGGCCCGCCATTGGAAGCCCTTGGCATTCCCCAGGGCGGCACTTGGGCGGGGATGGCGGTGCTCGGCCTTGGGTGCTGGTGGTGGCTCACCAAGATCATGCCCAAAATCAAGGAAGGCGTTTTTGATCGTACCGCAGCCTTGGCACTTTCCTCACCGCAGCAATTTGACCTGCTCTGGTCAAAAAGCATTCTCAGCCTTTATGCGAAATTGCCGGATGGCACGGAATGGGCCGCAGCCCGCCGTGACGATTGGCGCGCCTTTGTGCGCAAACTTCATGATGCTTTGTCCAAGGAAGAACAGTGATGGCTATCTTGCTTTCCACCAAGGCGCATACAATGCAGGATTGGAAGGCGGCGCTGCTGCAGGTCGATCCCACGCTGGATATTCGTCTTTTCCCGGATGTGGGTGAGGCCGCGGAAATTGAAGCCGCCGTGGTGTGGACTGCGCATGACATGATGGAATTGCGCCGCTACCCGAATTTGAAGCTGATTGTTTCCATGGGCGCTGGCGTGGATCATTTGCTGCGCCCACCGGGACCGCCGCCGGGTATCCCTGTGGCGCGCTTGAAGGATGTGTTGCTGACCAGCGCCATGGCGGAATGGGTTTTGCTGAATGTTCTGCGCTTTCATCGGCAGGATCCCGAATACCGTGCCCTGCAGCAACGCAAGGAATGGCTGGAACTCTCTGCGCCGAGCACTTCGGAACGGCGCATTGGCATTCTGGGCATTGGTGAATTGGGCAGTGCATCGGCCCGGATCCTGACTACGCTCGGCTTTCCTGTCATGGGTTGGTCGCGCACGCCGAAATCCTTGCCTGGTGTGACGAATTTCCACGGCGCCGAGGGGCTGATGGAAATGGCGCGGCTAAGCGACATCCTGGTGTGCCTTTTGCCGCTCACGCCCGATACGCGCGGCGTCTTGAACGCGAAATTGTTGCAGGCCCTGCCGCGTGGGGCTTTTGTGATCAATGGTGCGCGTGGCGGGCATATGGTGGCAGCAGATATGCTGGCGGCGCTGGATTCCGGGCATATAGCGGGCGCGGCGCTGGATGTGTTTGAACCGGAACCCTTGCCTCAGGAAAGCCCCTTCTGGTCACACCCGAAGGTATTCCTGACACCGCACGCAGCCAGCATTACCATTCCGTCCAGCGTGGCGCCGCAAGTGGTGGAAAACATCCACAACATGCGGGCCGGGCGGCCTTTGATCAATCTGGTTGATTTCAGCTTGGGATATTGAAGCGCCTTATAATGAAGCGCCGCCATCAATCGCGAGTTCCGATCCTGTCATGTAAGCGCTTTCCGCTGACAGCAGGAAAATAACCAGCCGTGCTACTTCTTCGGCCGTTCCCTGCCGGCCCATTGGCACGGTTTTCAAGCGCGTAGCATTTTCCTCAGGCGTGCGAATATCCAGCATGGGCGTCGCGATAGGGCCGGGGTGAACGGAATTCACCCTGATGCCGCGCGGCGCCAGATCAATGGCGGCTGCCTTGGTCATGCCACGCAAGGCCCATTTCGTCGCGCTATAGGCAAAGGCCCTGGCGGAACCGCGCAGGCCGGCAGTTGATGAAATATTCACAATGGAACCACCGCCCGCGCGTTCCATTGCGGGCACCACCGCCTGCATGCCCAGAAAGCAGCCGAATTGGTTGATGCGCGTATGGCGTTCGAACAATGCGGCGTCAGTTTCCATCAAGGTCTTTGGCACATAAATCCCGGCATTGTTGATAAGCCCTTTCAGCGGGCCAAGGCGTTCGGCGGCTGCCACAGCATTGGCCCAATCGCCTGCGGCGGTAACATCCAATGGCACAAACACGGCCGCAGGCCCCAATTCAGCGGCCAGCTTGCGCCCTTCATCCTGCAGCACATCGCCAATCACCACCCGTGCACCCGCAGCGACCAGCATCCGGGCTTCCGCCGCCCCCTGGCCGCGCGCACCGCCAGAGATAAGAATCACATCGCCATCAAATCCAGGCATATCCAGCTCTCCGTCTTGTCGTGCCAAGCATGGCACCCTGCGCTTCAGCAGTGAAGCGGGGGCGGGCTGGCTGCTTTCGGTTGGGATGATTGCCGAAAGGGCGAATTTATTCTGTTATTGTCCTAAGGTCGTCAGCCCAAAATGCACAAGCTGCCGATCATTTCCCGGAGGAAAGCCTGCCATGCCGCCCATTGACTCTGATGCCATTATCATCGGCGCCGGCATTTCGGGCATGTATCAGCTCTATCGGTTGCGTGCCTTGGGCATGCAGGTGCAGGTGCTGGAAGCCGGTACGGATGTTGGCGGTACCTGGTATTGGAACCGTTATCCGGGGGCGCGTTTTGATTCGGAAAGCTGGTCCTATGGCTATTCCTTTTCCGAGGAATTGCTGCAGGAATGGGAATGGCCCGAACATTTCGCGGCGCAGCCAGATACCTTGCGGTATTTGAATTACGTTGCGCAAAAATTCGACCTGAAGAAACACATTACCTTCAATGCGCGTGTCACGACCGCGTATTTCAATGACGCGGATAATCACTGGATAGTTTCCGTGGAGGGTGGGGCGCAGTATCGTGCGCCGCTGCTGATTACGGCGCTTGGACCCTTATCGGCCTATACATTGCCGAATATTCCCGGGCGCGATCAGTTCAAGGGCGAAGCCTATCATACGGCGCGCTGGCCCCACGACCCGGTGGATATGAAGGGCAAGCGGGTTGGTATTATTGGTACGGGGGCAACGGCCATCCAAACCATTCAGACCATCGCGAAGGATGTTGGGCATCTGACGGTGTTTCAAAGAACGCCAAATTGGGCGGCGCCCTTGCATAATCGCAAAATAACCCCGGAAGAACAGGCGCAGATCAAGG
>JBDKIR010000024.1:0-3498 GCA_039797035.1 Pseudomonadota bacterium
AACCACCTGAAACAGGGAAGTGCCAATCACCAACGCTGTTGGCATGCCAAGAATATAGATCATGGCCGGCACCAGCATGAAGCCACCGCCAACACCCATGATGGCCGAGAGAATGCCGATCCCAAAGCCGATCAACAAAGGCGGAATGATGGACAGATAGAGCCGTGAATCGCGGAACCGTACCTTGAAGGGCAGACCATGCAGCCAGGTATGTTCATGCAGTTTGCGCCGTGGCGCCGTACCCCGACGGCGGCGCAATAGCGCCGTCAGGCTTTCGCGCACCATCAAGGCGCCAACAATGCCCAGGATCACGACGTAGAAGAAGGCAACCGCCACATCCACCTGCCCCCAACGCCTGAGCAAGGCAAAAATCTGCACGCCGAGTGCGGAACCCACAAGGCCGCCGGCAAAAAGCGTCAGTCCCATGCGCCAATCGACATTGCCGCGCCGCCACTGTGCGATCAGGCCTGAAACGGAAGCGCCCAAGGTTTGATTGGCGCCAGAGGCAACCGCAACCGGGGAAGGAATGCCGATCAACATCAGCAAGGGTGTCAGCAGAAAGCCGCCACCCACCCCGAAAAGACCGGACAACCAGCCCACGCCAAAGCCAATGCCCAACAGCAGCAGGGCATCCACACTCATTTCGGCGATCGGCAGGTAGACCTGCATCGCGGCCCAATCCCGATAAGCGGTTGTTCAGTTTCTGCGGTGTGGACCCGTGCGAACGGGCCGACAAGACCTTATCGGCGCAATACGGGGCAGGAATACGGCAAAAGGACTACCGGCGCGTCATCAATGTCACAATCACCACACCAACCAGGCCCAGTAGGGCGAAACTGGCAATGGCAATGGGCGGGCCAATGGCATCCGCCAAGGCGCCCACGGCCAGCACCCCAAGTGGGCCGGTGCCGATGCAGGTGGTGGTCAGCCCCAGAATGCGCGAACGCGCTTCCACCGGCGCTTCCATGATGACAATCCCGCTTTGCAGGCTGGCAAAGGCGGCAATGCCAAGCCCACCAATCACCAGGAGCAAAGCCGCCAGCCAAAGCTTGGGCGCCAAGGCAGCCAGCACCAATACCAACAGAAACGCCGCCGAACCCCATAACAGCAGGCGCCGTCCGGGTTGCGGGCCGCGTCGCAACGCCAAGGCCAAGCCCGCCAGGAGTGCCCCGAAAGGCTCAGCCGCGGCCAGGATACCGATTTCCACCGCAGTGGCATGAAAGGCGATATCGCCAAAGGCAGGCAGGATGGAATTATAGGAAAACCCAAAAATATTCATCACAAGCGTAATGCCAAGCACGGCACGCAAGGCCGGATGCCGAAGTGCAATATGGACCGCTTCCAGGATCTGCGCCCAAAGCTGCCGGGCCACCAGGGCGCGCCGCGGCTGTTCATAGGTAACGCCAGCAACACAATAAAACGCGAGCAGATAGAAAAACGCGGCAATGGTGTAAGCGGCTGTCACGCCGATGGATTGGTAGAAGATCCCCCCCAGCATTGGGCCCACCATGCGCGTGGTGCTGCCGGTCATGGTGTCAAAGGCAACAGCGGGGACAATCCGTTCCGGCCCGGCGGTTTCCGCCACCATGCGCCGCCGGGTGGCGTGTTCATTGGTCCAGACCAGTCCCCCCAACAACCCATTGGCCCATAAATGCCAAAGCGACAGCATCCCAAGCGCCGAAAGCAGGGCGATGATGATAGCGCCAAGGGCGGTCAGCGCCTGGCCTGCCATGAGCAAATGTTTGCGATTAAGGCTTTCCGCGACCGCGCCGGACACCGCCCCCATCAACAACATCGGCAGGGCGCGGGACATCAACACCAATGAAACGGCGAAGGCCGAACGCGTCAGTTCATAGGTGTAAAGCCCGCTGACCAGCATTTCCACCCAACGCATGGAATTGGTCATGCCACCCGCCCCCCATAGGCGGAGGAAGGCCCGATCTGTCAGCAGAATGCGCAACGGCGCCTGGGATTGGCTGGGAGGAGCTGGCTGGGGGTCTGCCATCAGCCAAAGCCGCGCCAGCCTGGGCGTGACCCCGGCTGATGGGTCACGCCACTGGTTGAACAACTCGGCCGATATGGCGCGTTAATCATGCGGCCAGCGCGGCTGAGACAGGCTTATCAGTAACCTGAATCGCTAAAATGCAGCAGCGGAAAGGCGCTGAAGACATGGGGCGCATTGGTGGCGAGCGCACCCGCATGAACATAGCTGGGGTTGAGTTCAGAGAATTCGGTCGCCCCCAGCAGGCCCATGGTCGTGTAGATTTCGGTTTCCATGATCTCCAGCATGCGTTCCACACCAGCCGCACCATCAGCGGCCAGGGCGTAGCAATACAGCCGGCCCAGCCCGACAAGGTCCGCACCAAGGCAAAGCGCCTTCACCACATCCGTACCGCGGGAGAAACCGCCATCCACCCATACCTTGGCGCGGCCGGCGACGGCTTCCACCACTTCTGGCAGCACTTCGATGGAGCCCCGCCCATGATCAAGCTGCCGCCCGCCATGATTGGAGACATAAACCACATCAACCCCGTGTTCACAGGCCATCTTGGCATCTTCCGCAGTCGCGATGCCCTTCAGGATGACCGGGGTTTTATGCTTGGACCGGAAGCGATCAATCTGCTTCCAGGACAGCCCCGCCTGATATTCAATACCCTGCACGCGTGCGCGCCACGGCTTGGCGAAGCGGCGGGCGATATCGCGTTCACGCCGGCTATAGACCGCCGTATCGACCGTAAAGCAAAAGGCATCATAACCATTGGCGATGGAGCGTTCGGCGTAGTCATCAATGAAGCTGTCATCACCGCGCACATAAAGCTGGAAAATCTTGGGCCCTGGCGTATTGGCCGCCGTTTCCTCAAGCCCCGGCTTGGTGACGGAGGACACAATCAACGGCACGCCAAATGCCGATGCCCCCTGCCCCGCCGTGGCCGCGCCATTGGCGCCGAAGCTTTCCAATCCACCCACCGGGGCCAGCGCTACGGGCAGGCGGATTTTCTTGCCGAAAAGCGTTGATGTCGTATCGATTTTGGAAACATCCCGCAGGATGCGTGGCCGGAAGGCCAGCGTATCCAACCCCAGGCGATTGCGGCGCATGGTGGTTTCGGTTTCCGTCGCGCCCGTAAGGTAATCCCAGATATTGGCATCGAGCCGGTTCTTCGCCGCCTTGGCGAATTCATGCATCGTCAGAAATTTGCCTTCGGTTTCACTCAACATTTTCTGTCTCTCTCTTTCCGGTCTCAGCCAGCCAAATAATCGCGCGTCCAACGCGCATAATCATCTTCACGCATCGCCGCCTTCATCAAAGCGGCATCAGCAAGCCCAGGCAGTTTGCCAGGCGCTGTGCCTTCGCGCAGCGCCTTGAGCGTGGCGTGCACCGCCGCCATGGCCGCGAAGGTGGGCGCATGGCCTTGAAGCGCGATCCGCACGCCATGCGCGGCAAGCTTGGCCTTGTCAGCCAGCGCCGGCGGCGTGCCCCCCAGCATCAGCGGCACACCA
>JBDKIR010000025.1:0-3223 GCA_039797035.1 Pseudomonadota bacterium
CTTCCGTGGTCATTGAAGATTGCCTGGTGGGTGAGGAAATCAGCTTCTTCGCGCTATGCGATGGCACCACCGCGCTGCCCTTGGGTGCCGCGCAGGACCATAAGCGCGTGGGCGATGGCGACACCGGCCCCAATACCGGCGGCATGGGCGCCTATTCCCCCCCGCCGATTTTTACCGAGGCGCTGCAGGAAACTGTCATGGCGCGCATCATCCGCCCGGTACTGGCGGAAATGGCGCAGCGCGGCGCGCCCTTCAAAGGCGTGCTTTTCGCCGGGCTGATGATCACGGCGGATGGCCCGAAGCTGATCGAATTCAATGTCCGTTTCGGTGATCCGGAATGCCAGGTGCTGATGCTGCGCTTGAAATCCGATCTGCTGCCCGCCTTGCTCGCGGCCTGTGATGGCGAATTGGCGCGCTTTGATCTGCGCTGGGAAGCCTTGCATGCCATGGTGGTGGTGATGGCCGCACAGGGCTATCCGGGCAGCTATGCGAAAGGCAGCGAAATCCGCGGCCTGGAAGCGGCGGCGCAGGTGCCGGGGGTGCAGGTGTTTCATGCCGGCACGGCACGGCGCGATGATGGCGCCCTGATCGCGACCGGCGGGCGCGTGCTGGGTATTTCGGCCACCGGCAAAACCCTGCGCGAAGCGCGCGAGGCCGCCTATGCGGCGGTGGATCGGCTGGATTGGCCGGGTGGGTTTTGCCGGCGGGATATCGGCTGGCGCGCTCTTTGAGGTTGTTCAGGCCAAGTGTATCCACTTGGCGCCTCGGCAAAAGCGACCAGATAGGTGGCTCTGGATTGCCCGTGAACGCTGGCGCAGGGGCAAGGCACTGAAATCATCGCCCCTTGCCGACTCGGGGCGGTTCCGGCCAAGGAAACACCGTGCTTCACCTGATCAAACTCTCGGTCGGCCCCAAGGATGTTGCGGCCCTGGCTGCCTTGCAGGCGCTCCGCCTGAAGGAAGACCCGCCGCTGCGCGCCTGGACCCGCATGTTCCCCAAGCGGGTGGAGGAGCTGTGCAATGGTGGGTCCATCTATTGGGTGATTGGCGGCTTTGTGCGGGTGCGCCAACGCATCCTGGAAATCCGCGAAGAGGAATGGGACGACCAGACCCCCTGCGCCGCCCTGCTGCTGGACCCGGTGCTGGTGCCGGTGGAAGCGCGACCCATGAAGCCTTTCCAGGGATGGCGTTATTTGAAGCCGGAAGAAGCGCCCGCCGATGTCAACCAGGCCCGCCCGCCAACACGCGGCCTGGATGCCCTGCCCCCCAAGCTGCGCCAAGACCTGGCCGAGCTCTGCCTGATCTGAGCCGATCGGAAACTTTGCCGATAATTAATATATCAAACATACGCAGTATAACCGGCTACCGCCAAACTCGCGCAGCGTCGCAGCTCATTTCCCGGCATGCTGTGGCGTGATCGGTCCGCTTTCGGGCGGTACCCTTTGGGCTGGCTAGAGCAATCTGGCTGGCCCTATTTTTTGCCGGCTTCCGCCTCCAGCAAGGATAACAGCCCTTCCAGGATCTGGGCCGGATTGGGTGGGCAGCCGGGAATCAACAAATCAACCGGCAATACCGCGCCGATGCCGCCTTCCACCGCGTAGGAACCCTTGAAGACCCCGCCATCCACCGCGCAATCGCCCACCGCCACCACCCAGCGCGGTTCGGGCGTGCAGGCCAGGGCGCGTTCCAGCGCCTCATGCATGTTCAGGCAGGCAGGGCCGGTCACCAGCAGCACATCGGCATGTTTGGGGGAGGCGACAAACCTCAGGCCGAACCGTTCCAGATCATAGGCAACATTCTGCAGCGCGTTCACTTCCAGCTCACAGCCATTGCAGGAACCGCTATCCACTTCACGGATGGCCAGGCTGCGGCCCAGGCGGGCGCGGCTGGTGGCGGCCAGGCGCTGGCCCAATGCCTGCACGGTTTCCTGCGGCAAAAGCGGTGCGGCATCCGTCAGCGGGCGGGCGAATAGCGCGCGGGCAAGCTTCGGCCACAACATCACAAATCAACCCCGCTATAGGAGCAATTGAAGGATTTATTGCAGAGCGGAAAATCCGCGACGATATTGCCTTCAATGGCGGCTTCCAGCAGCGGCCATTGCAGCCAGGATGGGTCGCGCGGGAAAATGGCGCGGATCAGCCCGCCATCATCCAGGCGCAGCCAATGCAGGCATTCGCCGCGAAAACCTTCAATCATCGCGCTACCTTCGCCAGCCCGGGTGGGCAGGGGCAGCAATACCTCGCCACTCGGCAGGGTTTCCAATAATTGGCGCACAAGCGCGATGGATTGGCTGAGTTCCTGCACCCGCACCCGCACCCGCGCATCCACATCGCCGGCATGAAGCACCGGGGTGACAAATGAAATCGCCTCATAAGGTGTGGCGCCCGCCAAGCGGCGCGCATCAAAGCCGCGGCCGGAAGCGCGCCCGACATGCCCGCCCGCCGCAAAGCGGCGCGCGCGTTCGGGGCTGAGATAGCCGGTGCTCACTACCCGATCCTGCAAGCTGGCATGGGCTTCATAAATCTGCATCAGGGCAGGGATTTCCGCCGTCACCGCCGCCAGCGCCGCCAGAATGGCTTCCGCCCCGCGCGGGGCGATATCGGGCGCCACACCGCCGGGCAGCACGCGGTCCATCATGAAGCGATGGCCGAAAGCCTGCGCAGCGGCGCGCAAGACGCCTTCGCGCAAATAGCCGCAGCGCGCATGGGGAAAGGCAAAGGCCGCGTCATTGCAGACAAAGCCCCAATCATTCAGGTGATTATGAATACGCTCCAATTCCAGCATCACGGCGCGCAGATGCAGCGCACGCGGCGGCGGCGTCACGCCCAGCGCGGCTTCCACCGCCGCTGAAAACGCCCAGGAATGCGCCACGGTGGTATCGCCCGAAAGCCGTGCCGCGTAACGCACCGCCGCGCGCGGTGACGTGCCCAGCATGAGCGACAGCGTGCCCTTATGCTTATAACCCAACCGTTGTTCGAGCCGCACGACCGCTTCCCCCTGCACGGAGAAGCGGAAATGCCCCGGTTCGATCACACCGGCATGAATCGGCCCAACCGGGATTTGGTGCACGCCCGCACCTTCCACCGGCAGAAATTCCGGCTGTGGCGCTTCGCCCGACAAAGGCTGCGGTTTGGCCGCCAGGGGATGCCGCAAGGGCCAGCGCCCATGATCAAGCCAGGGGCGCAAATCCTTGGCCCCTTCCGCCTGATGGCCCCATAGATCCA
>JBDKIR010000026.1:0-4373 GCA_039797035.1 Pseudomonadota bacterium
TCCGTCGTCTGGTCGCATTTCCCGCGCCGCCAAGTGGTTCCCCTTGGCTGGAAAATGCTCTAGCGGCGCGCAAATCTTGAAGGAGAGGCCCCGCATGGTTTCCTATGTCTTCCCGCCGCCACCTGTTGCTGTGCTGCCGATCAAGGGCAGTGACGCGCTTTTCCCGGTGCGCCGCATTTTTTGCGTAGGGCGGAATTACGCCGAACACGCCATTGAAATGGGCAGCGACCCAACGCGCGAACCGCCCTTCTATTTCACCAAACCGGCTGATGCCGTGGTGATCAATGGCGCGGATATGCCTTATCCGTCCGTCACCAAATCACTCCATCATGAAATGGAACTCGTGGTCGCCATCGGGCGCGGCGGGCGGAATATCGCGGTGGCGGATGCGCTTTCCCATGTCTGGGGCTATTGCGCCGGCTTGGATATGACCCGCCGCGACATCCAGAATGAAGCGAAAAAGACCGGCCGTCCTTGGGATATGGGCAAGGGCTTCGACAAATCCGCCCCCATGGGCCTGCTGGTGCCGGCCGCCGGCGTGAACCCGGCCAAGGGCAAGATTGAGCTCAAGGTGAATGGCAAGGTCACGCAGACCTCTGACCTGTCCAAGCTCATCTGGTCGGTGCCTGAAGTCATCGCCAATTTGTCCGAATTGGTGGAATTGGCGCCGGGCGATCTGATCATGACCGGCACGCCCGAAGGGGTCGCCGCCGTGGTGCGCGGCGATGTGCTGGAAGGCTTTGTTGAAGGTGTGGGCGACATCCGCACGAAGATCATCTGATCCGCGCGCGCGCCTGAATGGCCAAGGATCGCAGCCGCTTTGTCTGCCAAGCCTGCGGGGCGGTCAGCCCCAAATGGCAGGGGCGCTGCGATGCCTGTGGCGAATGGAATACGCTGATCGAGGAAACCACCGCCCCGCGCGGCCCCGGCCCCGCCGCCAAGACCGCGGGCGGGCGCCGCGTTGAATTTGTTGGCCTGAAGGGCGAAAGCGCCCCCCCGCCGCGCATTGTCACCGGCATTGCAGAACTGGACCGGGTTTTGGGCGGCGGCTTTGTGCCGGCTTCCGCCGTGCTGGTGGGTGGCGACCCCGGCATCGGCAAATCCACCATATTGTTGCAAGCAGCGGCGCGCTTGGCCTCTGGCGGGCGGCGCGTGCTGTATATCTCGGGCGAAGAGGCGGTGGAGCAGGTCAGGCTGCGCGCTGCCCGCCTTGGGCTTTCCGATAGCCCGATGGAATTGGCCGCTGCTTCGGCCTTGCGCGATATTGGCGCCAGCCTGGAACAGGAAACCGATGCCGCGTTGGTGGTGATGGATTCCATCCAGACCGTGTGGCTGGATGCGCTGGATTCCGCCCCCGGGACAGTCGCGCAGGTGCGCGCTTGCGCCGCGTAATTGATCCGCCTTGAGAAATCGCGCGGCTTTGCCCTGGTGCTGGTCGGGCATGTCACCAAGGAAGGCACGCTGGCCGGGCCGCGTGTGCTGGAACATATGGTGGATGCGACGCTCTATTTCGAAGGTGATCGCGGCCATCAATTCCGCATCCTACGCGCCGTGAAGAACCGCTTTGGCGCCACGGACGAGATCGGCGTTTTTGAGATGACCGATCGCGGATTGGTGGAAGTGGCCAATCCCTCGGCGCTGTTTTTGGCGGAACGCCGCGGCAATGTCTCAGGCTCGGCGGTATTCGCGGGGATTGAAGGCACGCGCCCGGTGCTGGTGGAAATCCAGGCGCTGCTGTCGCCATCTTCGGGCGGGTCGCCACGAAGGCAGGTGGTGGGCTGGGATTCCGGGCGGCTTTCCATGCTGCTGGCGGTGTTGGAAGCGCGGTGCGGCCTCAGCCTCGGCCAGAATGATGTCTATCTGAACATCGCCGGGGGCTTGCGCATTACCGAACCGGCCGCGGATCTGGCGGTGGCGGCGGCGCTGGTATCCGCCGCGACGGATCGGCCGACGGATTCAGGCGCGGTTTATTTTGGTGAGGTCGGGCTTTCCGGTGAGGTGCGGCAGGTCTCCCAGGCGGATTCCCGCCTCAGGGAAGCGGCCAAGCTGGGTTTTACCGCCGCCACCCTGCCGCGCCGGATTGCGCGTGGCGGGCGGGCGACGGCGGCGCCGGAAGGGCTGGGGCTTTCAGAAATTGGCCATTTGGCCGATCTGGTGGCGCGGTTTGCGGAAAAGACCCTGCCGGCGAAGGGCAAGGCGTGACGCGCCCGCCGCACAGGTCTATACCGAGGCCCGCATGACCTGGGTTGATGCCATTATGCTGGGGGTTATCGCCCTTTCAGCAATCCTCGCCTTTTTCCATGGGCTGGTGCGTGAGGCACTGGGCGTGGCGGGCTGGATTGGCGCCGGTATCGCGGCGCTGATGGCGCGCAAAACCGTACAACCTTTTCTGGAACCCTATATCAGCCCGCCCTGGCTGGCCGAAGCCGTGGGCGCTGGTGTGGTGTTTCTGGTGGCGCTGATTGCGCTGAAGCTGATGATCAATGCGGTCGCGGATCGCGTGCAGGATTCAGCCTTGGGCGGCATTGATCGGGTGCTTGGCCTTTTCTTTGGCGCGGCGCGTGGCGCCTTGTTGTTGGTGGTGGCTTATATCGTGGCCGGCTTGCTGCTGCCCGGTGAACGCTGGCCAGAACCCGTGCTGGAAGCGCGTTCCCTGCCCTGGCTTTCCCAGGGCGCGCATGCCCTGGTGGAAGTTCTGCCGTCGGAATATCGCCCCAAATTGAATGAACCGCCCCTGCCACGGGCGCCCACCGTTGAGGAATTGCTGCGCCCCCCCGCGCGCAGCCGCAATTGAGGATTCATATGCCCAACATGGCCCAATTCGAAGACGACAAACCGCATGAGGAATGTGGCGTCTTCGGCGTGTGGAATGGCGGTGATGCGGCAGCACTGACCGCGCTTGGCCTGCATGCGCTGCAGCATCGCGGCCAGGAAGCAGCGGGCATTGTCACGCTGGATGAGGCTGGGCTGTTCCATGCGCATAAGGGGCTTGGCCTGGTCGGTGATAATTTCGGTGAGGCGAAGGTTATCGCATCACTGCGCGGGCCGCATGCGGTTGGGCATAATCGCTATGCCACCACGGGTGAAACCGCGCTGCGCAATGTCCAGCCGCTTTATGCCGATTTCGAATTTGGTGGTTTTGCGGTGGCGCATAATGGCAATCTGACGAATGCCTATGCGTTGAAGCGCGCCCTGGTGCGGCGTGGTTGCCTGTTTCAGAGCACCACGGATTCCGAGGTGTTTATCCACCTGATCGCCATCAGCCTCTATTCCACCGTGATTGATCGGTTGATCGATGCGCTGAAGCAGGTGCAGGGCGCCTATTCCTTGGTGGCGCTGCATAATGGTGCCTTGATTGGTGCGCGGGATCCTTTGGGTGTGCGGCCTTTGGTGCTGGGGCGGCTGCCGAATGGTGGCTTGGTGCTGGCATCCGAAACCTGCGCGCTGGATATCGTTGGCGCGGAATTCGTGCGCGATATCGAAGCGGGCGAATTGGTCGTGATTGATGATACCGGCCTGCGTAGCATTAAGCCCTTCAGCCGGACGGAAAGCCGCTTCTGCATTTTTGAATATATCTACTTCGCGCGCCCCGATAGCGTCATGGAAGGCACGCCGGTTTATCAGACGCGCAAGAATATCGGCGCCGAATTGGCGCGGGAAAGCGGTGTGCCGGCGGATCTGATTGTGCCAGTGCCGGATTCCGGCGTGCCGGCGGCCATGGGCTATGCGGCGGAAGCGGGTGTGCCTTTCGAACTTGGCATTATCCGCAATCATTATGTGGGCCGCACCTTCATTGAACCGACTGACCAGATCCGCAATCTGGGTGTGAAGCTGAAGCACAGCGCCAATCGCGCCATGATCCAAGGCAAGCGCGTGGTACTGGTGGATGATTCCATCGTGCGCGGCACCACCAGCCGCAAGATCGTTGAAATGGTGCGCCAGGCGGGTGCCACAGAAGTGCATATGCGCATTTCATCGCCGCCCACCACGCATTCCTGCTATTACGGCATTGATACGCCGGAACGGGCGCATCTGATGGCGGCCAAGCATGATCTGGCGGAAATGGCGCGCATCATTGGCGTGGATAGCCTGGCCTTCATTTCCTTGGATGGGCTGTATCGTGCCCTGGGCCGGCCTGGGCGTGACGCAGCCAAGCCACAATATTGCGACGCCTGTTTTACCGGCGAATACGCCATTCCGCTGACGGATTGGGCGGATAATTCGGATCGCCAGCTTTCCTTGCTGCAACCCGCGGGACAGTAAAAATGCAAAAGCTTTCGGGCCGTGTCGCGCTGATCACGGGCGCATCACGCGGCATCGGCGCCGCCCTGGCCATTGAACTTGCGAAACAGGGCGCGCAATGCGTGCTGGTG
>JBDKIR010000027.1:0-8133 GCA_039797035.1 Pseudomonadota bacterium
TCGGTCAGGTTCTCCGGGGTGACATCCCGCATGGGCTGCTTCCTTTAATCGGCCGTGGCGCCAGAACTGCGCACCACATCGGCCCAGATCTGCGCTTCCCGCCGCACAAAATCGGCCGCGGCGGCGCCAGCAAGCCCAGGATCGGTCAGGGATAGGCTGGCAAGCCGCGCCTTGAGTTCCGCATCCGCCATGGCACGCGGCACTTCGGCGGAAAGCCGCGCCAGAGCATCGCCCGATTGCCGCGCCGGGGCGAAAAGCCCGAACCAGGTGCTGGCGGCAAAGCCCGGAAAGCCCTGTTCGGCCACGGTCGGCACATCGGGCAGGGTCGGGTCACGCACTGCGCCAGCCACAGCAATGGGGCGCACCCGCCCTTCCCTGATCAAGGGCAAGGCAGGGGGCAGGCTGGTGCTGCCAATTGGCGCCTGATTGCCGAGCACCGCAGTCGCGGCCTGGGCGGGGCCAAAGGCCACCGGGGTTGCCTCCACCTTGGCCAGGCTGCGGAACAGCAATTCCGCCCCCAGATGCGGCGTGGTGCCTGTGCCGGAATGGGCATAGGCCATGCCGGGATTGGCCCGCATATGGGCCAGCAATTCCGCCAGATTGGTCACCGGCACGGAAGGGTGGACGAAAAACGCATTGGGGGCGGTCGCCACCACGGCAATGGTGGTGAAATCATCCAGCCCATAGCCCGCCGCACGATACAGCGAGGGATTCACGCAAAACGCGGTGCTATGCATCAGAAGGGTATAGCCATCGGTGGCGTTCTTCACCGCCTGGGTGCCGATATTGCCCCCGGCACCGCCACGATTTTCCACCGGCACGGCCTGGCCCAGCAGGCTTTCAAGCTTGGTGGCCAAGGCGCGGGCCACCACATCGGTGGAACTGCCGGGCGGAAAAGCCACGATGATGCGCACCGGCCGTTCCGGCCATGCGGCGCGCGCCAGGCGGGGTGCCGCCAGCCCCGCCGTAATGGCGCCAAGGGCCGCGCGGCGGCCAAGCTTGGTCGATTTCATGTGCTGTTTCCTCCCAAACGCCTGCATCCCATACCCCAGGTCTGGCGGCAAACCGCCCCCGGCGCCTGATCACGCCCGATTGTCAGAGAGGGGCTATGCCGATCCCGCGCGCCATTATAGCCTTGGCTTGGTTTGAATGCCCGAGGAAGAATGACGCCCCGCCGGGGGGTCACGGGGAAGGCAAGGACGACAGGAACGCTCATGACGGATACTCGATATTTGGCGCCGCAAACGCTTGATGAAGCGGTCAGCGCCTATGCTGCGGCCCAGGGGGCTGCACGGATTCTCGCTGGCGGGACGGATCTGCTGGTGCAGATGCGTTCCGGGATTCTCAGCCCTGGGTTGATCGTCGATATCAAAAAAATCGACGAAATGACCAAGATCACCGAACATGCCGATGGCAGCTTCACCATCGGGGCGGCGGTTCCCGGTGCGGTGCTGGAAGAGCATCCGCGCTTCGGCAAAGTCTGGCCGGGCGTTCTGGAAGCGGTGAACCTGATTGGTTCGAAGCAGGTGCAAGGCCGCGCTTCACCCGGGGGCAATCTCTGCAATGGTTCGCCCGCTGGTGACAGCGTGCCTGCCATGGTGGCCGCAGGTGCGGTGCTGACCATCCAGGGGCCGAATGGCCGCCGGCAGATGCCGGTGGAAGCCTTCCCGGCTGGCCCTGGCAAGACCAACCTCGCCAAGGGCGAAATCCTGGTGAGCTTCACCTTGCCGGCGCGTCCCGCCGGTTCGGGCGATGCCTATCTGCGCATGATCCCGCGCACGGAAATGGATATCGCCGTGGTTGGCTGCGGCGTCAGCCTGACGCTTAAGGACGGTGTTTGCACCGCGGCCCGCGTGGGCCTTGGCGCTGTGGCACCCGTTGTGATGCTGGTGGAAGATGCCGCCAAGGCGCTGATCGGCAGCAAGCTTGATGACGCGGCCATCGCCGCCGCCGCTGCGGCTTGCAGCGCCGCCTGCCGTCCCATCAATGATAAGCGCGGCACCATTGCCTATCGCACCAAGGTCGCGGGCGTATTGCTCAAGCGCACCGTTGCCATTGCCGCCGAACGCGCCAGCCGGAGCTGATCTCATGTCAAAAATGCACGTATCCACCACCGTCAACGGCGAGCCCGTCGAATATCTCTGCGATGCCGATGACAGCATGCTGAATGTGCTGCGCGGTCCGCTTGGCCTGACCGGCGCCAAGGAAGGCTGCGGCACGGGCGATTGCGGCGCCTGCTCCATCACCGTTGATGGCCGCCTGGTCTGTTCCTGTCTGATGCTGGCGGTTGAAGCGGAAGGCAAGCAGATCGGCACCATTGAAGGCCTGGCGCAGGGTGAGAAACTTCATCCCTTGCAGCAGAAATTCCTGGAAATGGCGGCGCTGCAATGCGGCATCTGCACGCCGGGCGTGCTGGTCGCGGCCAAGGCGCTGCTGGAACGCAACCCGGACCCGACGGAAACCGAAGTGCGTTTCTGGCTGGCCGGCAATCTCTGCCGTTGCACGGGCTATGACAAAATCGTCCGCGCGGTCATGGAAACCGCCGCTGAAATGAGGGGGGCTGCCTGATGAACGATATGTCCAACAAGTGGATTGGCAAAAGCACCATCCGCCCTGATGGCGCCGACAAGGTCACTGGTCGCGCCGCCTATTCCGCCGACACCTCCATGCCCGGCATGATCTGGGGCAAGGTGCTGCGCAGCCCGCACGCGCATGCGCGCATCATTTCCATCAATACCGCCAAGGCGGAAGCGCATCCCGGCGTGAAGGCCGTGGTGACGCATAAGGATGTGGTGGATTTCCCGCTCGACAAATCTGTCATGCTGGGGATCCAGGATATGCGCTGGATGTGCCGCAATATCATGGCACGCGAAAAGGCGCTGTTCCACGGCCATCCGATCGCCGCCGTTGCCGCGATTTCCGAAAAGGTCGCGGCCGAAGCGCTGAAGCTGATCGAAGTCGAATATGAGGTTCTGCCCTGGGTGATCGATGTCGAAGACGCGATCAAGCCTGATGCGCCGATCCTGCATGATTTCGTCAAGTTCGACGGCAAGCCTTCCAATATCGCCGGCAAGCTCGAACACAAGCTTGGCGATGTCGACAAGGGCTTTGCCGAAGCCGATGTCATCATCGAACGTAGCTTCCGCACCCAGCCGGTGCACCAGGGCTATATCGAACCGCATGCCTGCCTGGTCAGCGTGGCGGATGGCAAGGCAACTGTCTGGAGTTCCAGCCAGGGCCAATTCATGGTGCGCGCAATGTGCGCCTATCTGACCGGCCTGCCGCAGAGCAACATCCGCGCCATTCCGGCGGAAATCGGTGGCGGTTTCGGTGGCAAGACCATTGTCTATCTGGAACCGGTGGCGCTGCTGCTCGCCAAGAAATCCGGCCGCCCGGTGAAGATGGTGATGTCGCGCGAAGAAGTGATGCGCGCCACGGGCCCGACCTCGGGTTCCTACAGCACGGTCAAGATCGGCGCAAAAAAGGATGGCACCATCGTCGCGGGTCAGGGCACTTTCTACCTGCAGGCTGGCGGGTTGCCGGGTTCGCCCATTCGTGGCGCTGCGGGCTGCGCCTTCGCGCCCTACAACATCGCGAATGTCCATTCGCTTGGTTACGATGTGGTCTCCAACCGGTCCAAGGTTGCGGCCTATCGTGCGCCGGGCGCGCCGATTGGCGCCTATGCGGTGGAATGCGTGCTGGATGAAGTGGCCGAAGCGATCGGCATGGATCCGCTGGCGCTACGCCTGAAGAACGCTGCGCAGGAAGGCACCAAGGCCGCGCATGGCCCGGTATTCCCGCGCATCGGCTATAAGGAAACCATCGAAGCAGCGATGGCGCATCCGCATTACAAGGCACCGCTTGGCCCCAATCAGGGCCGGGGCGTGGCCAGCGGCTTCTGGTTCAATGCGGGTGGCGAAAGCTCCGCGCAGGTGAACATCACGGAAGACGGCAATGTGGTGGTGACCACCGGGCATCCGGATATCGGTGGTTCGCGCGCTTCCATCGCCAATATCACGGCGGAACTGCTCGGCATCGATTACAATCGGGTATCGGTGCTGATCGGTGACACCGCGACGATCGGCTACAGCAACCTGACGGGCGGCAGCCGCGTGTTGTTCGCTTCCGCGATGGTGGTGACGCAATCTTCCGAAAAGGTCATCACGCAGCTGAAGGAACGTGCGGCGAAGATCTGGAAGATCGACCCTGAAGCCGTGGTCTGGGACAATGGTGAGGCACGCCCCGCGGGTGCGAATGCCGGCCAATTCCCGCCGCTCAGCCTCCAGGAAATTGCGGCCAAGGCATCCGAGACCGGCGGGCCGATTGGTGCTGGCGTGCAGTTGAACACCACCGGCGCCGAAGGCGGCTTCGCGACCCATATCTGCGATGTGGAAGTGGATCCGGAACTCGGCACGGTGAAGGTGCTGCGCTACACCTCCTTCCAGGATGTGGGGCGTGCGGTGCATCCGGCCTATGTTGAAGGTCAGATGCAGGGCGGCGCGGCGCAGGGCATCGGCTGGGCGCTGAACGAAGAATATGTCTACAACAGCAAGGGTCAGGTCGATAATCCGGCCTTCCTTGATTACCGCATGCCGGTCTGCTCGGACCTGCCGATGCTGGATACGGTGATGATTGAAATCCCCAATCCGAAGCATCCGCAGGGCGTGCGCGGCGTTGGTGAAGCGCCGTTGGTGCCGCCGCTGGCGGCGGTTTCCAACGCCATGTACCGCGCGCTCGGCAAGCGCTTCTACGCGCTGCCCATGTCGCCGCCGCGCGTGCTGGAAAGGCTGGAACAGGCCGCCGAATAAGCGCCCTTTCCATTACCCCTGAACAGGGCCCGGATACGTCAGTATCCGGGCCTTGCTTTTATTTGGAATGCGTTTTTCAAACGGGTTTGAAACCCAGAAAGGATGATCACGTGATCGACACGAAAATCGGCACCGGCGCGGAAGCCAGCCCCGGCCAACACATCACGGTGCATTACACGGGCTGGCTTTTCGATGCCGCCGCCCCCGAAAATAAGGGCCGCAAATTCGACAGTTCGCGCGACCGTGCGGAACCCTTTTCCTTCATGCTCGGGGCGGGCCATGTCATTGGCGGCTGGGATCAGGGCTTTGCCGGCATGAAGGTGGGCGGGCAACGCACGCTGATTATCCCGCCGGAGCTGGGTTATGGCGCGCGCGGTGCCGGCGGCGTCATTCCCCCCAATGCAACCCTGATTTTTGAAGTGGAATTGCTGGGCGTCGGCTGAACGGCTGGCCTGTTGCGAAATGGCAGGGGCGCGCGGCCATCTTGCGCCCCTGTCACCATCATGAGCGCTACGCCCGCATCATGACCCGCACCCCAAAACAACGCGCTGATCTTTTACTGGTGGCGACTGGCCTTGCGGAAAGCCGCGCGCGCGCGCAGGCGCTGATCCTGGCCGGCAAGGTCTTCACCAATGACAAGCGCGTGGAAAAAGCCGGCGATCTTTTGCCGGAGGGCGCCGCGCTTGAAGTGCGGGGGCAGGACCACCCCTGGGTCTCACGCGGGGGCATCAAGCTTGCGCATGGCCTGGCGCAATTCGGTCTGGATCCCGCAGGGCGTTGCTGCCTTGATCTGGGTGCCTCCACCGGGGGCTTTACCCATGTGCTGCTGCATCACGGCGCGGCCAAGGTTTATGCGGTGGATGTCGGCCATGGCCAGCTGGATTGGAAGCTCCGCAATGACCCGCGCGTGGTGGTGCTGGAAAAGACCAATGCGCGCTACCTGGATGCCACAACCATCCCGGAGCCGATCGGCGCGCTGGTCTGTGACGCTTCCTTCATTGGCTTGCGCACCATCCTGCCCGCGCCGCTCGGGCTTTGCGCGCCGGGCGCCTTTGCGGTGGCATTGATCAAGCCGCAATTCGAAGCGGGTCCCGGCCAAGTGGGCAAGGGCGGCGTGGTGCGTGACCCGGCGCTGCATCGCGCCATTTGTGACACCATTTCCAATTGGTGGGCGGATTTGCCCGGCTGGCAGGTGCTTGGTGTTACCGAAAGCCCGATCACCGGGCCTGAGGGCAATAAGGAATTCCTCATCGCCGCGCGCCGGGAAGGCTAAGACAGGGCTTGCGCAAGCCGCCCATCCCGCCTATCCGCCCCCTTCCTTTTTCAGACATTCAGGGGTTTGCCACCATGGCCATCGAACGCACCTTCAGCATCATCAAGCCGGACGCCACGCGCCGGAACCTGACCGGCAAGATCAATGCGGTGTTCGAAGATGCGGGGCTGCGCATTGTGGCGCAGAAGCGCATCCACATGTCCCAGGCCCAGGCCGAAAGCTTTTATGGCGTGCATCGTGAACGCCCCTTCTTCAAGGATCTGGTGTCCTTCATGATTTCCGGCCCGGTGGTGGTGCAGGTGCTGGAAGGCGAAAATGCCGTCGCCCGCAATCGCGAATTGATGGGCGCCACCAACCCGGCCAATGCCGCCCCGGGCACCATCCGCAAGCTGTTCGCGGAAAGCATCGAAGCCAATTCCGTGCATGGTTCTGATAGCCCGGAAAATGCCGCGATCGAAATCGCCTATTTCTTCGCCGGCAGCGAAATCGTCGGCTGAGTGTTTCAGGTCGGCCAGGGCGTGATGCCCTGGCCGCCTTTCCCGCCCCCATTGGGCGGGTCAAAAGCAAGCCGCGCTAACCAGCCCGTAAGGTGTTGCGGTGTTTAATGCGCCCTCGCAGCGTGAGGGAAGCGGGCATGAGCGACAGTCTGAGCAGTCGAATGGAGCGGGCGGGCGCAGGGCTTGATGCTGCGCTCTGCCCGGCTGAACTGCGCCAAGGCATCGCCGAGGCCCTGGCAGCGCAAGGCGAAGGGCTGCGGCTGGATCTGCAACCGGTTTGCAGCGCCCATGGCTTGGAAACCGTGGGCTATGAGGCGCTTTTGCGCTGGGTACATCCTGATCTTGGCCCCATCCTGGCGCTGGAAACCGTGAATGCCGCCACCCAGGCGGGCGTGGCCGCAGCCCTGGATGCCTGGGTGTTTGCCGAAGCCTGCCGCATCCGCGCCCGCTGGCCGCGCTCGGCGCCCTATATCTCGGTCAATATCACCGCTGAGGCCCTGGTGCGGGGCGATGGCGCGGCCCTGCTGCGACAGGCCCTGTTCATGGCCGATACGGATCCGCGCGGCATTATGGTGGAATTCCCCGCCAATGCGGTTTCACTCTGGCATGATGCAGCGGTTACGCTCGCGGCGGGGTTGCGTGACCTTGGGGTTGCGGCGGCGCTGGATGATTTCGGGGTGGCGCGCGGCACCATCCTGGCGCTGCGCAGCATTCCCTTTCATACGGTCAAGCTGCATCCCACCCTTTGCGCGGGGCTTGAGGGGGACAAGGCAGCGGCGCGGCGGGCATTGGTTCTGACGGCCGGGCAGGTCGAAACCGCCCATGCCATGGGCGCTGTAGTGGTGGCGAAGAGTGTGGAAACCCTGGCCCAGATGCGGGCGCTGGAAGAGGCCGGCTGCGATGCCCTGCAAGGCTGGCTTCTGGGCCGCCCCGGCAAGGTGCCCAATCTGACCGCGTGAGCCGGCCCGCCGCCAGCGCGGCAATATTTTTTTGACCAGTCAGCAAAAGGGGCAGCCAAGCTGCCCCCAAAGCTCTTCGCCCAGTAGCGCGGTGATCGCGCTCAGAGCAGGAAAATCGCCATCAACACCAGGACGACGACAGTGGCCCCGGTGGACCAGGTGACGAAACGGGTGAAGCCTTCCCAGCCGCCACGGCGATCCTCAAGGATATCCGCAGAGCTCACTTCGACGAACTCATAATGCTGCTGTTCAGCCATGGCCTTCCTTCGCCCTTTCACCAATTGCCACAGGTTTAGAAAGCCCCGCGCCCCGGGGCAAGGGGTTCAAGAGCGAATCCGTCTGATATTCCGCATCACTGATGATGGCGCGCCCAGCTTCCAGCCGCACACGCCCTGCCGCAAGCCAGGATAGCGCCGCCGGGTAAAGCCGGTGTTCTTCCACCAATACCCTAGCTGCAAGGCTGGCTTCGGTATCCCCCGGCAGCACCGGCACCGCCGCCTGCGCCAGGATCGGTCCCTCATCCACACCGGCAGTCACCAGATGCACCGTGCAGCCATGGAACCGCACGCCCACCGCCAGGGCGCGGGCATGGGTAT
>JBDKIR010000028.1:0-7101 GCA_039797035.1 Pseudomonadota bacterium
CATCCGCGGTTCATCCATGCGCTTGGCCATTGATGCAGTGGCGGGCGGTGAAGCGGCTGGTGTGGTTTCAGCGGGCAATACCGGGGCGCTGATGGCGCTCGCGAAGATTGTCATCAAGACGATGCCGGAGATTGATCGCCCCGCATTGGCCGCCATTGGGCCATCAGCGCGCGGTGATGTTGTCTTGCTCGACCTTGGCGCCAATGTGCAATGCGATGCGCGCAACCTCGTGGAATTCGCCATTATGGGCGATGCCTTTGCCCGCACGGCCCTGGGGCTGACCGCGCCCAGCATTGGTTTGCTCAATGTCGGCAGTGAGGAATTGAAGGGCGATGACCGCGTGCGCGCGGCCGCCGAAATTCTGCGCGATTCGCATATTGGGGCGCAGTTCCGGGGCTTCATCGAAGGCCATGACATCACAGCAGGCACTGTCGATGTGGTGGTGACGGATGGCTTTACGGGCAATGTCGCGTTGAAGACCGGCGAAGGCGCGCTCAAGCTCATGCGTGATTTGCTGCGCCAGGTCTTCACGAGCAGCCTGCCGGCGCGGCTTGGCTATTTGCTGGCGCGCCCCGCCTTGGATCGGCTGCGCGAATGGATGGATCCGCGCCGCTATAATGGCGCCATCCTGCTTGGCTTGAATGGTGTTGTGGTGAAATCGCATGGCGGGACGGATGCGCTGGGCTTCGCCCATGCCGTCGATGTGGCCATGGATATGGTGACGCATGGCTATAATGACCGCATTCGGGATGGCTTCACGCGGCTTGCCATTGATCGTTCCAGGCTGGCGCCGCCGGCTGAGTGATGTAGCTTAGCGCCATGGTTATGCGTGCGATGATCGCCGGCTGCGGCGGCTACCTTCCTTCCTTACGCTTGTCCAATGATGAATTGGCGGCGCGCCATCGGCTTGAGACCACGGATGCGTGGATTCAGGAACGCACAGGCATCAAATATCGGCATGTCGCCGCCCCCGGCGAATCGGCTTCTGATCTCGCGGCCGGTGCGGCGCTGGCGGCTTTGGCGCAGGCGGGCACGCCTGCCTCTGAAGTGGATGGCATTATCGTCGCCACCACAACGCCGGATTCCGGTTTTCCGGCCACCGCAGCGCGGGTGCAGGCCAAGATCGGTGCCGGGAATGGTTTCGCCTTCGATATCACCGCCGCCTGCACCGGTTTCATCTATGGGCTTTCCGTGGCCGAGGCGATGATGCGCGCCGGCCATGCCCGCAATGTGCTGGTCATTGGCGCCGAGGTTTACACGCGCATTGTCGATTGGACTGATCGCGGGACCTGTGTGCTGTTTGGCGATGGCGCCGGGGCTGTGCTGTTGAAGCGGGGTGAAGGGCAGGGCGCGGTGACGGATCGCGGCTTGCTGTCCACACATTTGCATGCCGATGGCCGACATGGGGATATCCTTCATGTTGAAGGCGGGGCGGGTTCAACCGGTGGAACCGGTTTGCTACGCATGGCGGGCAAGGAAGTGTTCCGCCACGCTGTCAGCAAATTGGCAGCGGTGGTGGATGAAGCCCTGGCGGCCAATGGCTTGACCCATGCCGATATTGATTGGCTCGTGCCGCATCAGGCCAATCAACGCATCATTGAAGCCATGGGCAAGAAGCTAAATCTCCCGCCCGATCGTGTGGTGGTGACGGTGGATCGGCACGCCAATACCTCGGCTGCCTCCATCCCCCTGGCCTTGGCGGAAGCGCGTGGCGATGGCCGGATCAAGGATGGTGATCTGGTGGTGATGGAAGCGATTGGCGGGGGGCTCACCTGGGGGTCAGCCATCGCGCGTTTCTGATATTTCATCTGCCGGCTGGTTGACGCCAGCCCCCGAAGGCGGTTTGCTTTTTCTCAACAGGGACAAAACACTGGGACTGCTTGCGATGGAAACCATCACGCGTGCCAATCTTGCCGAGGCCATTTACGCCCAGGTCGGCCTTTCGCGGAATGAAAGCGCGGATTTGCTGGAAAGCGTGCTGGAACGAATTTCTGCCGTCCTGGAAACCGGGGAGGCGGTGAAGATTTCGGCCTTTGGCACCTTCCTGGTGCGTCAGAAGGGCCAGCGCATCGGCCGCAATCCAAAAACCGGGGTGGAGGTGCCCATCCTGCCCCGTAAGGTGCTTTCCTTCCGGCCTTCGCAAGTGCTGAAGGCACGCGTGAATAACGAAGAGATCGGCGAAGAAGCATGAGCGAAGCGGATGATGCGGATGGCAAGGCACGCTTGCGCAAGGCGCCAACGGCATTTCGCACCATCAGTGAAGTCGCCGATGATTTGAATATTCCCCAGCATGTTCTGCGTTTCTGGGAAAGCAAGTTTCCGCAGCTGAAGCCGCTCAAGCGCGGTGGGGGGCGGCGCTATTATCGGCCAGAGGATATCGCGCTGCTGAAGCGCGTGGGTGATCTTCTCTACACGCAAGGCTATACCATCAAAGGTGTGCAGCGGCTTCTGCGCGACGGCACGGATGAAGGCCCGCAGCCCATGGCGCTGGAATTGCCGCTGGGTGATCCCGCGCCGGTTGGGGATGATCCCGAAATTCTGGCGCTGCGTGCCGCCCTTACGGAACTTGAGGATATTGCGCGCGCCCTGCATCGACTTGCCGCTTAGACCGTTTTGCGTTCACATGGGTTCACGCAACCCGTTCTACGTCATTGTTTTTCGAGCATCTTCACACGTTCAGATAATTCTATCTGAACGTGATCCCCTCTAAGGGGTGGCAAGCCGCAAACGGCGGTGCTAGAGAGATTCCCGTCGGAGCGTAGCGCAGCCTGGTAGCGCATCAGTCTGGGGGACTGGGGGTCGTGGGTTCGAATCCCGCCGCTCCGACCATTCACCTCAAGCCCGCTTCACCCCCCAGAATAAGGCGGGCCCGCCCTTCACCACATCCTTGATGCTGCGCCGATAAGCCTGTGGCGGTAGCACCAGCCCTAGTGGAATGAAGGGCACTTCCTGCCAGACCACGCGTTGGATTTCCTCGGCGATGGTTTTCTCCGCTGTCAGATCAGGGGCTGCGAACCAGGCGTCGCGCAATTCCTCAAGCTTCGGCATGGTGGGCCAACCGGACCAGGCATTGGCGCCATTGCCGCGAATGGGCATGTGGCTGCCGGGCACGGAGACATCCAAGCCTTCCCAGGTGGTGCAGAAGGCACTCCAGCCGCCTTGTTCGACAGGGCCGCGATTGGTGCGGCGCTGGATTTGCGTGCCCCAATCCATCGAAATGAAATCCACATTGAAGCCGATGCGCTTCATCACATCCGCCGCGACAACAGCAAGGTTCTGAAGCACGGGCAGGTCGGTGGCCGACATCATGACCACGCGTTCATTCTTATAGCCCGAAGCCGCAAGCGCAGCCTTTGCCGCATCCAGGCTGCGCGGGCCGGTCAGCACTTCAAGCCCCGCATCATTCGCGAGTGGCGTGCCCGGCGTGAAAACACCAGCGGGGACGTGAGAAAGTGTCTGATCCGTGCCGATCGCCGCATCCATGAAGGCGCGCTGATCAATCGCCGGCAATAACGCCTTGCGCACCGCAAGATTATCGAAGGGCGGATGGAGGAAATTGAAGCGCAGCACACCAAGATTGCCGGCGCTATTGATGCGGTCCACAACAATATCGCGATGCCGGCGGAGCAGCGGCAGCAAATCCGCATGCGGCTGTTCCCACCAATCAGCTTCATTGTTTTGCAGCGCCGCCGATGCGGTGGAAGGATCTGGCATGATACGCCATTCGACGCGATCAAAATGCACAGGCTTGCCACCCGCCATGAAGTCCGATGCTTCCTGGCGTGTCTGATAGCCTTCGAAGCGGTCATAGACCGCGACATCGCCCGAGCGGAAAAGATCCTGACGGAAGCGGAAGGGGCCGCTGCCAGTGAAATCGCGGATCTGCTGGAAGGCATCGGTCTCTGCGATACGTTCGGGCATGATGGCGCAAATGCTGGCCGATGGTTTGCCGAGCGCCCAGGCCAAACCCGCCCAGGGCTGCTTCAGGCGAATCTCAAAGCGGTTGTCATCCAGCGCGCGCATTTCATTCAGCAGCACGCCAAGCCTTTGGCCCAGCACATCGCGCTTCGACCAACGCATGATGGAAGCGATGCAATCCTTGGCACGCACCGGTTCATTGTCATGAAAACGCAGCCCCGGGCGAAGCGTCATGGTCCAGGTGAGGCCATCGGCGGAAATTTCATGCCCAGCCAGCATCTGATGCTTGGCCCGGAAATCCGAGCCTAAGCCAAACAGCGTATCATAGACCATGAGCCCGTGATTGCGGACGATCACGGCGGTACTCCAGACTGGATCCATGCTGGAGAGATTGCTCTGCGGAATGAAGCGCAGCGTACGGGCGGCGGTTTGGCCCGTGGCAAAGCGCGGAGCAGCAAGCGCGCCAGCGGAGGCCAGCATCAGGGAGCGACGTTTCATGGCTTTACCCTTTCAAGCAACGGCACGGCCAAGCATGCCGTTGCCGAAGCCTTCGGGGCAAGCCTGCCGTGCCAGTTTTATCTTGGCGTCGGGTAGTAAAGCGCCACCGTATGCGTCGCTTCAGCGAAAATCAGCCAGCGTTCCACAAGCAGGCCAAGGATGGCGCCAAGGGCAGCCAGGCTCGCCATGGCCATGGCAATCCCGCCCCCCAGAATCGCCGCCCCGCAGAGCAGTAATGCCGGCAGCGCAAACCCGAGCAAAAGCGCGATGGAGCGCAGCTTCATGGCATGCACGCGCGCAACCCGAAATGCCATTTCGCGCAGCAGGTAATTGCTTTCGGTATGCGGGCTTTCCAGCGGGCGCACCGTGCCGATAAAGCCAAGCCCCGTGGCGCTTTCACGCGTGCTACTGGCGGGCGTTGTATCAACGCTTTGCCAATAGGCCCGCTTGAAGAAAAGCGCCGCAAGCCCAAGTGCCGCAGCCGCGACCGCGGGGAAGAAGCCACCCCCCCAGAAAACCGCCAGCGCTGCGAGCAGCGCTGCGCCCGAGAAGCTGCCAAACAACAAATAGCCCGGCGCCACCATGGGGTGGTGCCATTCCTTCACGGGTTTGAGTGACGCGTAAATCATGCCCGTGCAGTAAACAGTCACCGCTGCCCCAAGCGCCGAGAGCAAGCCCGCCGGCAGGATCAGGGAGGCTTCGTCATGCGCCAAGGCAATGAGCAGGATGGTCGCCGGAATGAAGGTAAGGATGGCGCCAACCCCTTCGCGCGACAGCCAGGAGGACCGCCATTGGCTGAGCGCCCGCCAGGCGCGTTCCGGCCGGCCGAGATGCAGCAGGGATGAACAGAGCCCCGCCGCAATCAGCACAAGCGCGATGATGGCGGCGGTGGCGCCAAACAAGGTGCTGGCAGGCAGCAGGCCAAGCGGCTTCAGCAGGCCAAGCCAGAACAGCAGCCCATAGCCAGCGCCAGAGGCGACGGTGAAGAAAATAATGGAAGGGGCGGGTTTCATCGGGACAGCACCTTATCCATCCAGCGCAGCAGCGGATTGGTGATTTGGCTGGGCAAGGGCCCGGCTTCCTTGGGCGCGGTCTTTACCTGGCTGGATGCCTTGCGTGGCGGCAGATAGCGGTTGACGGGCTGATAGCCCATCTCCGGCATCAGCTCATACCCGCCGCGTTCGGCGACAAGCTTGGAGACATCGCTGTTCGGATCACCAAGATCACCGAAATGCCGCGCATTGGCGGGGCAAGTGGAAACGCAGGCCGGCACGCGGCGGTCTTCCGGGATGGTTTCGTTATAAATGCGATCAACGCAGAGCGTGCATTTTTTCATGACACCCTGGTCTTCATCCAATTCGCGCGCGCCATAAGGGCAGGCCCAGGCGCAAAGCTGGCAACCGATGCACATATCCGTATTCACCAGCACAATGCCATCTTCCGCGCGCTTGTAAGAAGCACCCGTCGGGCACACCGTCACACAGGCCGGCGTTTCGCAATGCAGGCATGAACGCGGGAAATGCACCGTGCGGCCTTCATCGCCATCACCGGCTTCATAGGCATGCACGCGGTTGAACCACACGCCTTCCTGCGCCGCGGAATAAGGATGCTGATCGGGCAAGGGCGCCATATGGCCGCTGGTGTTCCATTCCTTGCAATTCGTGGCGCAAGCATGGCAGCCGACACAGGTATCCAGATCAATCACAAGGCCGAGCTTTTTCGCGCCCGGTGCGGGTGAGGGCAGGGATGTCATGGCTTTTTATCTCCTGCATTGAAGCGCAGAATCTTGGGCGGTTCGGGCATATTGGGGGGCGGCGTCAAAGCGCTTGGATGGGGTGCCGTGATGCCTTCCTCACCGGGGGCGCATTTCTTGATATTGACGCGCAGATCATACCAGGCGGCCTGACCGGTAATGGGATCGGCATTGGCCAGACGCGGGCCGGTTTGCGCGGGCAGCCATTCGCTGATCACGTGGTTCAGCAAAAAGCCGCGCTCGGCTTCCGCCGCATCGGGGCTCAACATCCAGGCACCAGCGCGCTTGCCAATCGCGTTCCAGGTCCAGACGGTGTCTGGATTGACGCCTTCCATCAGCGTGACTTGCCCTTTCACGCGGCCATTGCGGCTTTCGACCCAAACCCAATCATCCTGCGCAATGCCCATGGCTTCGCCCTTGGCGCGGCTCATATACAGGCGATTGGCGCCGTGGATTTGCCTGAGCCAGGCATTCATCGACCCCCAGGAATGATACATCGCCATGGGGCGCTGCGTGACGGCCGAGAAAGGAAAGCCCGAGACATCATGCGCAACTTGCTCCAGCGGCGCATACCAGATGGGCAGCGGGTCACAGTAAGTGCGCACACGTTCGCGCAAGGCTTCCGGTGGTTGCTTGGCGCCATGGCCTTCCGCAGCCAGGCGGAATTTCTGCAAAGGCTCTGACCAGATTTGCAAGACGATCTGATCGGATTTGCCAATCAGCCCCATCGCCTTGGCGTTTTCCAGATAAAGCTTGTTGGAATGCTTGAAGTAGCTTTCCTCGGCCGAGAAATCATGCCGCCAGAAGCAGCCATTTTCGATATAGCGCTGCAATTGATCCGGGTTGGGCTTGCCGACACCCTTCGCGCTGCCATCCTCACCGCGCCAACCCGCGAGCGGGCCAACCCCCGGCATGCGTTCGTGATTGACGAT
>JBDKIR010000029.1:0-6486 GCA_039797035.1 Pseudomonadota bacterium
GCTGGCAAGCGGCTTGGCCGCGCCATGGCGCTTGCACTGGCTGAAGCCGGCTTTGATGTCGCCATCCACTACGCCAGCAGCGCCGATGCCGCTGAAGCCACCGCTGCCGAAATCCGCGCCCTTGGTCGGCGTGCCATCACGCTCAAGGCCGAACTGGGGGTGGAGGCCGAGGTCGCCCAACTGATTCCGGACGCCACCAAGGCATTCGGCCCGCTTGGCGTGCTGGTGAACAACGCCTCCACCTTCGAACGCGATGAATGGCATGACGCGACGCGGGATTCCTGGGACCGCCACATGGAACCCAATCTGCGCGCGCCCTTCGTGCTGACGCAGCTTTTCGCCCAGGCGCTGCCCGATACCGCGCAGGGCTTGGTGGTGAATATGCTGGATCAGCGCGTCTGGTCGCTCACGCCGCATTTCGTTTCCTATACCGTTTCCAAGGCGGGGCTTTGGGCGCTGACGCAAAGCCTGGCCTTGGCGCTGGCCCCGCGTATTCGGGTGAATGCGATCGGCCCCGGCCCGGCCTTGCCCAGCCCCCGGCAATCCCAGGAACATTTCGACCGTCAGGCGCACTCAACGCCGCTCACGCGCCCCACCAGCCCGGAAGAAGTGGCGCGGGCGCTCATGGCCATTCTTTCCCTGCCATCCATGACCGGGCAGATGATTGCGTTGGATGGCGGGCAGCATTTGCAATGGTCGCCTTCTTCCGGGCAGGAACCGCTGGAATGAGCTTCGCCCCTGACGCGGCCGCTGGCTTGCGCCTGGTCTTCATCCGCAACATGGAAGTGATGGGTCTGCTTGGCGTCTATGCGCATGAGCAGGAAACGGCCCAGCGCGTCATTCTTGACCTTGAATTGGCAGTGGAAGACTTGGAAGCCCCTTCGGGCATCGGGTCGGACCGTTTGGCGCGGGTGGTGGACTACGCCGCAGTGGCCGAAATGGCGCGGGAGATTGCCACCTCCGCCCATGTCCGCTTGGCCGAAACCCTGGCGGAGCGCATCGCCATGCGCGTGTTGGAAGACAGGCGCATTCGTCGCGTGCGGGTGGGCGTGACCAAGCCGGATGTCTTACCAGGCACCACGCAAGTGGGCGTTGTCATTGAAAGATCACGGTTTTGACAGGCGCTTTGTCCGTCAATTGTCCACCGTCAAAAGCAGTTCTCCCGTAGGTTGTGCAAAAGGCCCCCAATTTTTCCTCTTGACGCTTTGTTGATCTTGAGACTCGGGGGTAACTTGAATGAATTCAATAACTTAGCTTGTTACAAAGGGCCCGCTCAAAACGCGGGCAGCCATACAAAATCGTGATGTCACATAGCTTTAACACATTTGGGCGGAAGTCTTCCCACAGGTTTATCCACAGGTTTCGTGGACAATTTAGACTGCATCGCGCGATAGAAGCCCATCATGCCTGAGAATGAGCCACCGCCCCCCGACGCGCCCCTGATCCAAGGGCTGGCGGTGCTGGAAGCGGCCCTGCCCACCCTGCCTTTGACCCCTGGCGTCTATCGCATGCTGGATGCGAAGGGGGAGGCGCTTTACGTCGGCAAGGCCCGGTCGCTCAGGAAGCGCGTCACTTCCTATACCCAGCTCACCCGGCTGCCAGAACGCCTCAGGCGCATGGTGTTTGAGACCCGGTCACTTGAAGTGGTCACCACGGCTTCCGAGGCCGAGGCGCTGCTGCTCGAAGCCAATTTCATCAAGCGCTTCCGGCCGCGCTTCAACATCGTGCTCAGGGACGACAAATCCTATCCCTGGCTGGTCATCACGGATGACCACCCCTTTCCGCAGATTGCCAAGCATCGCGGCGAAAGGCGGAAGGGCGCTTCCTATTGGGGGCCTTTTGCGTCCGTTTGGGCGGTCAATCAGACGCTGGCGGCCTTGCAGCGGGTGTTCTTGCTGCGGTCCTGCCGGGATACGGTGTTCGATACCCGAACGCGCCCTTGCCTGCTGTTCCAAATCAAGCGCTGCGCCGCGCCCTGTGTGGACCGGATATCGCAGGCCGATTACGCCGCCCTGGTCGCGGAAGCGAAGCAGTTCCTGTCCGGCGAAACCCCTTCCATCCAGAAGCGCTTGGCGACTGAAATGGAAGCGGCAGCCGCTGATTTGCAGTTTGAACGCGCCGCCGCCCTCAGGGACCGCATTCGGGGGCTCACGCATATTCAGGGCAAGGATCGCGTCAATCTGGAAGGCTTGGGCGATGCGGATGTGATCGCTTTGCATCAGGCGGCGGGGCAAAGCTGCGTGCAGGTATTTTTCTTCCGTGGCGGGCGCAACAACGGCAATCGCGCGTTTTTCCTGAACCACGCCAAACAGGACCAAAGCCCTGAGGAAGTAATGGGCGCCTTCCTGGGCCAGCTTTATGAAGATCTGCCGCCGCCCCCCTTGCTATTGCTTTCCCACGAACCGCCGGAAGCGGGGCTGATTGCGGAAGCCTTGGCGATCAAGGCCGGGCGGCGGGTTGAATTGCGTCGGCCGCAACGCGGCGAAAAGCATGAAGCGCTGGAACACGCCGCGACCAATGCGCGCGAAGCCCTAGAACGGCGCATGGCGGAAGGCACCGCCCAGGCGGCGCTGCTGGAAGGCACGGCCGGGCTTTTCGGGCTGCCCGGCGCGCCAGAGCGGATCGAGATTTACGACAATAGCCACATCCAGGGCGCCAATGCCTATGGCGTCATGGTGGTGGCGGGGCCTTCGGGCTTCATGAAGCAGGCCTATCGGAAATTCGCCATCAAGACCGCGGCGACCAATGATGATTTCGCCATGATGCGCGAAGTCTTTGAACGCCGCTTCGGCCGCGCGCTGCGTGAAGACCCAGCCCGTGCTGAGGAGGGCTGGCCCGATCTGGTGCTGATTGATGGCGGCGCCGGCCAGCTTTCGGCAGCGCGAGAGGTCATGGCCGGGCTTGGCCTGGATGATCTGCCTTTGGTTGCGGTGGCGAAAGGGCCGGACCGCGATGCCGGGCGCGAATGGTTCCACATGGCGGGGCGGGAGCCCTTTCAACTGCCGCCGCGCGACCCGGTACTGTTTTACCTGCAGCGCCTGCGCGATGAGGCGCATCGCTTCGCCATTTCGGCGCATCGCGCGGGCCGATCCAAGGCGCTGACGCGGTCTGAATTGGATGATGTGCCGGGCGTAGGTGCGGCGATGAAGCGCAAATTGTTGAACCATTTCGGCTCGGCCCGCGGGGTGCGGCAGGCGGGGCTTGCCGATCTGGAAGCCTGCCCCGGGGTGGGCCCGGCCATGGCGCGGCGCATTCACGAACATTTCCATCCGGAAGGCAGTTTAGGGTGAAACTGCTGCCACTGGGGTGCAAAGCCATTGAAATCAGGCTAACACTTGGTGAGAGATGCCGACCGATCTGCCCAATCTACTGACACTTTCGCGCATCGCGGCCATACCGCTGCTGGTGGTATTGGCTTCGATCAATACGCCGGAAACGGATATGGCGGCCTGCGTGGTGTTTTCCGTTGCTGCCATAACGGATTATTTCGATGGCAAAATTGCGCGCGATCGCGGCGCGGTATCCGGCTTCGGGCGCATGTTGGACCCCATTGCGGATAAGCTTTTGGTCGGTGCCGCGCTGATGCTGCTGGCGGGTTATGGCCGCTTGTCCGATGCCGGGCTTTTCCCGGCCATTGTCATCATGCTGCGTGAAATCCTGGTCTCGGGCTTGCGCGAATATCTGGCGGCGCTGCGCATCGGCCTGCCCGTGACGCCGCTCGCCAAATGGAAAACCGGGTTTCAGATGGGTGCGCTTGGCGCGCTTCTGGCCGGTGACACCGGGGCTTCAACCATTGGGCTGGGTTTCTTGCCGGTTTCGCTGATTGGTGAAGGCATGCTCTGGGGTGCCGCGGTGCTGACCTTGATCACGGGCTGGGATTATGTGCGCGCCGGGCTGAGCATGGCACGGCAGGAGGATGCCGCGGCTGGTGCCAAACTCCACGATTCCACGCCACACTCTTGAGTGCGGCGCCATGCGGGCGCATCTTAGCGTCACGCTTTGGTGGCTGGGTCTGTCTGCGCGACCGCCAGGGTGCATTGGCTCATCCAGCCCTGTGTTTTCCAGGGTGGCGACTTGGCGCAGCGGACTAACCGCGCAGATTGGTAACGTGGTGTGATCGGGCAAAATGGGTCACGCTATTGGGCATGAAAAGGCAGGGGATACCCATGCGGCAAGCAGGTTTCGTGGTTATGGGGCTGGCGATTTTCGGGTTGCAGGGCTGCGGCCCGGATTGGCAGCCAAGCTGGAATGTGAACCCGCATGCAGCGCTACCGCCGCAGGAAAGCCTTACCGTCCGGCGGGTCACCGGTGGTGACGGCGCCGCGCCGCTCTTGCAAACCGAAACCATGCGCTTTCGCGTCGAAACCAGCACGCCGCCAGCCGCGCCCAATAGCCCGGGCGCCGTCCTGCAGGGTGTGCCAAACGCTCAGCCCGATGCGGTGCCGAGCCCGCGCGGCAGCTCCACGCCGCCGCCTTCGGCTTCTGTGCCCCCCAGGGCCAGCGCGCCCGCCGCGCCTGCCCCGGCCCCCAGCGCCGCCCCGCCACCAGCACGGGTTGAAGGCAGGGTGATTCAGACCGGCCCCGGCCAGGCGCCCGGTATTGTCGCGGGTGGTAATGATCGGGTGCAGGTCTTCAACCAGCCGGGCACCGCAGGGGGCGGCATTGCCATGCAGGATGGCGGCACCACCACGGTCATCAGCCCGGGCGGGCGCATTACCCAAGTTCCCGCAACGCGCTGAGCGGCGATGCGTATTCTCTATTTTGCCTGGCTGCGCCAAAAAATCGGTTTGGCAGAGGAAAATTGCGCGCCGCCGCCGGAAGTCCGCGATGTGGCCGGGTTGATGGCCTGGCTGGCCACGCAAAGCCCCGGCCATGCCGATGCTTTTGCCGACCCGCGCCAGATCCGCGCTGCGGTGAATCAGGATTTTGCCGCACCGGATCAGCCTGTGACGGCGGGTGATGAAATCGCCTTCTTCCCGCCCGTGACCGGGGGCTGAACATGGCGCGCATCCAGATCCAGGAAGCGGCCTTTGATATGGCGGCCGAAAGCGCGGCCTTGACCGCGGGGCGCACGGATATTGGCGGTGTCGCGAGCTTCCTCGGCGTTTGCCGGAGCGATGATGGTCTGGCGACCCTGGTGCTGGAACATTACCCCGGCATGACGGAACGCGCGATTGGCGGCATTGCCGCCGAGGCAGAGGCGCGCTGGCCGCTGACCGGCTGCACCATTATCCATCGCGTCGGCCGTATTTTGCCTGGGGAGCCGATCGTGCTGGTGCTGACGGCTTCCGCTCATCGCGCGGCGGCCTTGGAAGCCTGTGCCTTTCTGATCGATTGGCTGAAGACCAAGGCGCCCTTTTGGAAGCGTGAGGAATTTGCCTCTGGCGCTGAACGCTGGGTGGCCGCCAAGGATGAGGATGAGGCTGCCGCCGCGCGTTGGGCGGCGAAGGGCGGGTGAGGCTGCGCAGCCCAGCGGCCATCCTCTGCGGTGCCCTGCTGCTGATCTGGCCGGCCTGGTTGAACGGCTATCCGCTTCTGTTCAGCGATAGCGGGGCGTTTCTGCATCAGACGCTTGGCCCCTTGATGATCTGGGACAAGCCTTTTGTTTACGGCCCCTTTCTGCATTTAAGCCATTGGCGGATCAGCCTTTGGGGACCGGTCCTGCTGCAGGGGATCATGCTGTCCCATGCGCTCTGGCTGGCGCAGCGCGTGTTGCGTGGGCGGTCAAGCACCTTATCACATTTGGGGATATGCGGCTTTGCCGCACTGGCAACGACCGCGCCCTTCAGCGCCGCCTTGCTCATGCCTGATGTCTTCGCGCCCTTGGTGGTGCTTGGGATTTTCCTGCTTGGTTTTGCGGCTAGCGCCTTGAGCAAGGCAGAACGCATCTACCTTATGGCGCTGACAAGCTTGGGCATTGCGGCGCATCTGGCGCATCTGCCGCTGGCGCTGGGCCTGATCCTTGTGGCCTTGCTGCTGCGCTTCGGGCGCTGGCCTGTGCGGTTTCTGGCCATGGCGCTGCCGGTAGCGCTGGCCGTGGCCCTGCTGCTGGTGACCAATCTGCTCGGCCATGGGCGCTTGGCCCTTTCACCCTATGGCGCCAGCTTCCTGCTGGCACGTTTGCAGGAGGATGGGCCCGCGACCGCATTGCTCAAGGCGCGTTGTCCCGAGGCCGGCTGGTATCTTTGTGCTTTCACTGATCGGCTGCCCATGCCCGCCAATGACTTCCTCTGGGCGCCAGATAGCCCGATGAACAAGGATGCGGCGGGAAGGCCACGCTTTTTGGGTGGCGTGCTGCTGGCGCCAGAAGCTGGCGAGGTTGTGGCGGCGACCCTGCGGGCTGACCCAATTGGTGTCCTGGCCGCGATGCTTCGCAATACCGCCGCGCAATTGGTCAGTTTCAGCATCGGCGACACGCTGGATAATGCCCATTTCGACATTGCCCTGCGCCCACGCATTGCCGAAGGCTTCCCGGCCCGTGAATTG
>JBDKIR010000030.1:0-3678 GCA_039797035.1 Pseudomonadota bacterium
AAGCAAGAAGTAAGCGACATTTCATGATCGGAATATTTGCATGGATACACTCAATTTGCGAGCCAAGCCGCGCCGAAGCTTGACTTGGCGCAAGAATAGGCCGGCGCCAAAGCGCTAATCACGCTGCCAGACAAAGGCCTGATTGGGTCGGGGCGGCCCGGACGCCAGCGGCCAATGCCGGTCTCATCTGGAGAAAACCCATGTCCCATCTTCTCGCCAAAGACTTGATGACCGCCGATGTAGTGACCGTGCCACCCGAAACCCCGGTTATTGCCATGGCCCGCCTGCTGGCGGATCGGGGTATTTCCGCCGTCCCGGTGCTGGATGCCAAAGGCGCATTATTGGGTGTGGTGACCGAAGCGGATTTGATCCGCCGCCTGGCCGGGGAGGAAGACAAACCCGCTTCCTGGTTCTCGGCGCTCTTTGCAGACCCCGCCCGCGGGGCAGATCATTACGCGCGTACCCACGGGCTGACCGCACGCGACATCATGACGGAAAAGGTCATCACCGTGCCGCCGGACACCACCGCCGCCCATGTCGCGCAGATCATGGAACAGGAAGCCGTCCGCCGCATTCTGGTCGTTTCGGATGAGCGGCTGCGCGGCATCATCAGCCGGGCAGATTTGCTGCGCGGGTTGATCCTGCCGCCGGAAAAGGCGGAAGGGGTCCCGGATGAGGCGATCCGCCGCGCCATCATGGCGGCCATGCGCAAGGAACCCTGGGCGGATACCTTCTACACCATGGTCGAGGTGAAGGATGGCGCCGTGACCTTCCATGGCTTCAGCCGGAGCGAGGCCGTCAAGCGCGCGCTACGGGTTCTGGCGGAAAATGTGCCGGGCGTGACCTCGGTCACCGACGAGACGCAACCCATGCCCATGTATCTCTACGCTGCCGCCTGATCGCGGCCCGATATGGCAGGCTGAGCCCCCCCTTTGGGGCCAGCCCCCTGCCAAGCCTTACAAACCACGGGAAAACGCCCCTGTTTGGCCAATCTGGTGGCGGCAAGCGGCCGCAGCCCGCCCTCCAGGGGCGTATCGCCACCCAGATTATGGTGCTTTCAATACAGGAAACTTGACCGCCGAACCCCTTCCCGCCTAGGCCGCGCTTCACGCCTATGTTAAGGGCGTCGCCGTCAGGTAGGAATGGACGCGAGTCCCAGCCCGCTTTGGCAGCCAGCCGCATGTTTAAGGATCGCGGGCAAAGCCCCGCCAAATGGAGAGTTACGCGATGAGCGACACCGCCGAGAAGGTCAAGAAGATCGTGATCGAGCACCTTGGCGTCGAAGAAGCGAAGGTGACCACTGAGGCGTCCTTCATCGACGACCTGGGCGCGGATAGCCTTGATACCGTGGAATTGGTGATGGCGTTCGAAGAAGCCTTCGGCGTCGAGATTCCCGATGACGCGGCTGAAAAGATCACGACCGTGAAGGACGCGATCGAGTATATCGAAAAGCACAAGGGCGCCTGAGCGCCCTTCATCTGGTCCAACGGGGAAACGCGCGTGTTCCAACAGGGTTTCTCGCCGCGTCGCGTGGTCGTGACGGGCATGGGCATTGCCTGCCCGCTAGGCCTCGGCGTCGAGCATGTGTGGAAGCGCATGCTGGCCGGCCATTCTGGCATTGGCACCATTCAATCCTTTGATGTTTCCGCCCTGCCGGCGCGAATCGCGGGGCAGATCCCCGCGGGCGTGAAGGCCGAAGGTGGGCTCGACATCAATGAATGGATCCCGATCAAGGACCAGAAGAAGATGGACCGCTTCATCCAGTTCGCGCTTATCGCGGCGGAAGAAGCGGTGGCCGATTCCGGCTGGGTGCCGCAAGATGAAGATGATCGACGCCGCACGGGCGTGATGATCGGTTCAGGCATTGGCGGGCTGGAAACCATCCAGGAAGCCGCCGGCCTGATCCTTCAGGGCAAGATCAAGCGTATTTCGCCCTTCTTCATTCCTTCGGCGCTGATCAACCTCGCCTCTGGCCAGGTTTCGATCAAATATGGCTTCAAAGGCCCCAATCATTCTGTCGTCACCGCCTGCGCCACCGGCGTGCATGCGCTTGGCGATGCGGCGCGCTTGATTGCGCTGGGTGATGCCGATGTGATGGTGGCTGGCGGGGCAGAAGCCGCCGTTGGCGAGATCGGCATGGCGGGCTTCTGTGCCGCACGCGCGCTTTCCACGGGCTTCAATGACAACCCCACCGCCGCATCCCGTCCCTGGGATGAAGGCCGGGATGGTTTTGTCATGGGTGAAGGCTCTGGCGTGCTGGTGCTGGAAGAATTTGAACACGCCAAGGCGCGTGGCGCCAAGATTTACGGCGAAGTCATCGGCTATGGCATGAGCGGCGATGCCTATCACATCACCGCCCCGGCCGAAGGCCATGAAGGCGCCTTCCGCGCCATGAAGGCAGCGCTGGCCAGTGCCGGCGTCACGCCTGATCAGGTGCAGTATGTGAACGCGCATGGCACCTCCACACCGCTTGGCGATGATCTGGAATTGGAAGCGGTGGAACGGCTTTGGGGTGATGCGGGCAAGGGGCTTGCCATGTCCTCCACCAAATCAGCGGTTGGGCATCTGCTCGGCGCCGCTGGCGCGGTGGAAGGCATTTTCAGCATCCTCGCCATTCGCGACCAGGTGGCACCCGCCACGCTCAATCTGGACAAGCCTTCGCGTGAAAGCGTGATTGATCGCGTGGCGAAGGAACCGCAGCCGCGCAAAATCCAGGTCGCGCTGTCCAATTCCTTTGGGTTTGGTGGCACCAATGCCAGCATCGTCTTCCGCGCTGCCCCCTGACGGGCAATGACTGAAGCGCCCCCCGCCCCGCGACGGCGTCGCGGGCGGGTTTGGCTGGTGCTGCTGGCCTTCCTGCTCCTGCTCACCGCCATAGGCGGCTGGGCCACCCAGCGCGCCCTGCAAATCTACGAAAGCCCCGGCCCGTTAAGCGCGGAAAAAGCGGTCGTCATCCCGCGTGGTGGGACTGAGGCGATTGCCAGCGTGCTCCAGCAGGCCGGCATCATTGCGGATGCCCGCCATTTTCTGATCGCGAGCCAGATCACCAAATCGGCCGGGCCGCTGCGGGCGGCGGAATTCGCCTTTCCAGCCGCGGCCTCCCTCAGGCAGGTGCTGGAAATCCTGCGTGAAGCCCGCCCAGTGCAGCGCCGCCTGACCATTGCTGAGGGCTTATCCGCGCTGCAAATCCAGGCCCTGTTGGACAAGGCCGAGGGTCTGATGGGCGAGGCAGAGCCACTGGCCGAAGGTGCGGTGCTGCCGGAAACCTATGCCTATGAATGGGGTGATAGCCGGGCGGTGCTGCTGCGCCGCGCCCAGGCGGCCATGACGGCAGCGCTGCAGGAGGCATGGCGGGACCGCGCCGCTGACCTGCCGCTACGTTCCGCGCGCGAAGCCTTGATCCTGGCTTCCATCATCGAACGGGAAACCGGCAAGGCTGAGGAACGCGCCCTGGTGGCCTCGGTCTTCGTCAATCGCCTCAGGCGCAATATGCCGCTGCAATCGGACCCAACCGTGGTTTATGCCGCGACCGGCGGGGCCGCGCTGGACCGCGCCATCACAAGGGCAGATTTGGACCGGGACAGCCCCTTCAATACCTATCGCCATCGCGGCCTACCGCCTGGGCCGATCGCGAGCCCAGGGCGCGAGTCGCTGCGTGCCGCAACGCGCCCCGCGACC
>JBDKIR010000031.1:0-6568 GCA_039797035.1 Pseudomonadota bacterium
TGGGCGGCACGGCGCAAAGCCTGCTGGCGGCCGCGATTGGTGCCATGACCACCTTGCTGACCCTGGCTTGCGGCCCCGGCTATGCCGCGCTGGGGGCCGGGATTTTCTGGGGCATGGCCGGGCTTTGCGCCATGGTCGTAGTGCTGGTGGGCTTGGGCTCCCTCAGCCGCAGGTAATCTCCTTCACACGATCATTTTCAACAAAAATCGTGGCGCGGTCGGGCCGGAAATCCTGTGTCAGTGCCGTATCCGGCCCCGCAACCCGCACCATGGCGATGCCCGGCATGGCCCGCAGCGCGGCGCGCACTTCCTCAGCGGGTTTGCCGATCAAAGCCGGAAAATTTGCGCGATGCCGCGTGCAGGCATCCTCGGGCGGTGTCATTGGGGCCTGTGCCATGGCGCCTTCCATCCAAAACAACGTCAAACCGACAACGCAACTTAGTCTCAAGCGTGATTGGGGCGATATCATCATATCCTCTCCCGGGTCATGGTCGCCGCGCGCGATGGGTGCGGCCCTAGAGCAGATCACGTTCAGATGGAATCATCTGAACGGGTGAAGAAGCTCGAAAAACAACGAACGAGAGCGGGTTGCGGGAAGCCATGTGAACGCAACACGCTCTAGCCACAAATGATCCGCGCTGCTTTGCCGTCTTCAATCAGCACCGTGACACGGTCTGGGCGGTAATCCCGAGTCATCGGCGTCTCGGGCCCGCCCATGCGCAGCGCCTTGATGCCCGGCAGCGCCAGAAGCGCATGTCGCGCTTCCTCGGCCGATGCGCCGATCAGGGCGGGAAAGCGCGCCTGATGCTGGGCGCAACCTTCAGAGGCCGCTCTTGCTTGGCCCTGCGCCTGTGCGGTGCCGCCCAGGGGCAAGGCCAATACCGCGGCCAGTATCAGCAGGGCGTAACGCGGGGGCAGCATGGGTTTTCCTTCACATCAGCGCCGGATAATCCAATCACGCGGATCATGCCGGCCTTTTGGCATTCATGAATTAAAGCGCATCGCCATGGCGAATTTACGGCCCCGGCCGCCACATTGCCGCGCGGCGGCCAAGCCGCCATGCTGGGGAGCTTAGCTTCGAAGGATCGACCCCATGGCACAGCCGCTTTCCATCATGTCCACCCTGGCGCTGAACGGCGTTTTGGATGTGCTGGCGCCACGCTGGGCGGCAAGCAACCCCGCCCCCGCCATGGTCTTCAGCCCGACCAAAACCATTGCGCAACGCATCGCTGATGGCGCGCGCGGGGACATCGCCATCCTGACCGCGGCAGCGGTGGAGGATTTCATGGCCAAGGGTATTTTTGCCCCCGGCACGCGGCGCGATCTGGCGCTGTCCCATATTGGCATTGCGGTTGCGCAGGGCGCGCCTCGGCCAGATATCAGCACCGCCGCCGCCGTCCGTGCCGCGCTGCTGGCCACGCCATCCCTTGCCTATTCCGGTGCCGGGGCGAGCGGATTGTTCTTTGCCGGGCTGATTGAACGGCTTGGCATCGCGGCGGAAGTCAACGCAAAAGCCACCGTCATTCCGCAAGGCTATACGGGTGAATTGCTGAAGCGTGGCGAAGTGGCCATGGCCGTGCAGCAAGTGAGTGAATTGATGACGGTGCCTGGCATCGACATCATCGGCAAATTGCCTGCGGAGATTGGCGAGGTAATGACCTTCTCCGCCGCCATCTTCGCTGAAGCGCCGCAGCCGGAAGCCGCGCGCGCCTTCATGGAATTTCTGACCAAAGGCGCGGATGCCACACTGCTCCGCGCCAAGGGGTTGGAGCCGGTCTGAGGGCGTGTTTACGCCCCCAGCGCAAACCCCTCATACCCCTTATCGGCCACCTCATCGCAAATCCGCCGATACCGCGCCATGCCGCCGATATAGGGCATAAACACGCGCGGCTTGCCCGGCACATTGGCGCCCAGATACCAGGAATGCGGCGTTTTCGGGAAAAGCGTGCGGTTGGCGACTTCCTGCACCTGCACCATCCAATCATCCACCGCATCGGGCTTGGCTTCGATGCGCGTCTGACCGGCGTTCCGCATATCCCCAATGCAGCGCGTGATCCAATCCACATGCTGTTCAATCGCCACCGGCATATTGGTCGGCACGGAAGGGCTGCCAGGCCCGGTGATGGTGAACAGATTGGGGAAGCCCACCACTTGCAGGCCAAGATAGCTGCGTGGGCCTTCGCGCCAGACATCGCGCAACGCCGCACCACCGCGCCCGGCGATGTTCAGGTTGAATAGCGGCCCGGTCATGGCATCAAAGCCTGTCGCAAACACAATGATATCCAGCGGGTATTCGCCCTTGCTGGTCTTCACGCCATTGGCCGTGATGCGCTCAATCGGCTCGGCGCGCAGGTTCACCACATCGACATTATCGCGGTTATAGGTTTCGAAATAACCGGTATCGATCGGCGGGCGCTTGGTCGCGAAGCCGTGATCAATATCGGAAAGGATCGCCGCCTTGGCAGGATCCTTCACGATCTGGCCGATCTTTTTCTTGAGGAAGTCAGAGATGATCCTATTCGCTTCCTCATTCGTCAGCACATCACGGAATTCAGCGCGCAGCCTGAGGCCACCCTTTTCCCAGGCTTTCTCAAAAATCTCATTCCGTTCTTCATCGGACACATCCAGGACAGAACGATCCGCAATGCGCCAGGGATGGCCATTGACGGTGGAACGCATCACATCGCGAATTTCGGCGAAATTCTCCCGCACATATTTCTTGAAATCATCCGTGAGCGGCGCATTGCGCGCGGGGATTGAATAATTCGCCGTGCGCTGAAACACAGTCAGATGCTTGGCGGCAGCAGCGATTACCGGAATCGCCTGAATGCCGGTGGAACCGGTGCCAATCACACCAACGCGCTTGCCCGCGAAATCCACACCCTCATGCGGCCATTCGCCGGTGTGGTACCACTTGCCCTGGAAATCCGGGATGCCATCAATCTTCGGCAGATTGGCCGACGACAAGCAGCCGACTGCGGTAATCAGATAGCGCGCGGCGTAATGCCCACCCTGTTCGGTCCGCACATGCCAAAGATTTTCAGCTTCATCATAACGCGCGGCAACCACGCGCGCGCCAAAGGTGATATCGCGCCGCAGGTCCAGTTTATCCGCAGCGTAATTCAGGTAGCGCAGAATCTCCGGCTGGCTCGGGTAGCGTTCGGACCATTCCCAGCCCTGCACCAGCTCATCCGAAAAATGGTAGCAATAGCTGTGGCTTTCGGAATCGCAGCGCGCGCCCGGGTAGCGGTTCCAGTACCAGGTGCCACCGACCCCTTCACCCGCTTCCAGCACATGGGCGGAAAGCCCAAGACGGTCACGCAGCGAATGGAGCTGATACATGCCGGCGAAACCGGCGCCGATGATCAACGCATCATAAAGCTTGGCGTCGGTTGAGGTGGCAGCAAGGGGGCTCACGGCATCAAGCATGGTGTTGTTCTTCAATCGGTTGCTTTGGGATGACCAAAGCTAACCCCGACCACCTCTGACGCCAAGCGGCTGTCGGCCGCTGGGCCCGGCGCAGCGCTTTTTTGCAAATGGATCCAAGCACCCCTTCACCCCGGGATCGAAGCCAGGGCCGGTCGGCCCATTGAAAAATCCTTGTCATTCCCGCCGCACCCCCCACATGGAAGGTCCAGGGCAAGCCTGGTCCCCACCCGGTGGCTCCCTGTTTCTTGTTGGAAAGACAAAGACCGTGAATATTCAGACCCCTGCAACTGGCCTCACAGTGGCAAATGCCACGCTGGAACCACGCCCGAGCCGGGAAGAAGCCGAAGCCGCGGTGCGTACATTGCTGCGCTGGGCCGGGGATGATCCCAATCGTGAAGGCCTGGTGGATACCCCCGCGCGCGTCGCGCGTGCCTATGAGGAATTCTTCGCCGGCTATGAAACGGACCCGGTGGAATTGCTGGCGCGGTCCTTCGAAGAAACCGATGGCTATGATGAGATGGTCATCCTGCGCGACATCCGCATGGAAAGCCATTGCGAACATCACATGGTCCCCATCATTGGCCGCGCGCATATCGCCTATTTGCCGCAGGGCCGTGTGGTCGGCATCAGCAAGCTGGCCCGCGTCCTGGAAGTTTATGCCAAGCGGCTGCAAATCCAGGAAAAGCTGACAGCACAGGTGGCGAATACCATCGAACAGGTGCTGAAGCCGAAAGGTGTCGCCGTGGTGATCGAAGCGGCACATCAATGCATGACCACGCGCGGCATTCATAAGCCCGGTGTCACCATGGTCACCAGCCGCATGCTGGGCGCCTTCCGGGATGATGCCAGCACGCGGCGCGAATTCCTGTCCATTATCGGCGGCCAGCGCGCCAATGTGATTGAAGGCTGAAACGCGCCGCGTTTCAGCTTTTCAGCGCGGGAATAAGGGAAGCGAGCATCAATATCGCCATGGCAATATTGAAGGCGCGTAACCCAAAGCCGGGGCGCAGCAGGCGCCCCGCACCCGCGCCGATCACCCCCCAAAGCCCGGCGCAGGGAATGCCAACAGCGGCGAAAACCAGCGCAATCAAGCTGACCTGAGGCAGCAAATCCGCCCCCGGCCGCGTAAAGGCAGGGATCGCCGCCAGGATGATCATCCAGGCCTTTGGATTGACCCATTGGAACATCACCGCCCCAAGGAAGCCCAGTGGCGGGCGTGATGGCCCTTCCCCCGGCGCCCCCGCACGCGCAATTTTCCAAGCCAGCCAGGCAAGCCAGGCCGCGCCACCCCATTTCACCAACTGATGCAGCCAAGGGCTCGCCATCAGGGGCAGGGCCAGGCCAAGCCCGGCCAACCAGATCATCGCCGCAAAGCCAAAAGCAATGCCCAGCACATGCGGCAGCACGGCGCGTAACCCGTGATTGGCTGCCGATGCCGCGACCATGAGCGTATTCGGCCCCGGCGTGGCGGATGTGGCGATGGCAAAGGCCAGAAGCGGCAGCAGGCTTTCCATGTGTGATGTTATGGTCAGCAATACTGACCTGTCACGCCCTGGGCTGAGCCTTTGGCTTGACCCCATGCCAGCCCACCGCGCATGAGGGGGCCATGCGCTTTACCACGCCCCCCACCGCCGAAGATTTGGTCGAATTGGCCGAGGATGCGCTGGCCGCCATCCCCAAGCCGCTGCGTGACCTGCTGAAGGGCGTTTCGATCCTGGTCGAGGATATCGCGGATGATGACCTGCTGCAGGGCTTGGGGCTTGAAAACCCCTATGAGCTGACTGGCCTCTATCTTGGCGTGCCCCTCACTGAAAAAAGCGTCATGGCCGTGCCGGAGGAACCGGACCGCATCCTGCTATTCCGCGAACCCATCCTGCTGGAATGGGTCGAAGGCGGGGAGGATCTGTTCCGCCTGGTGCGCAATGTGCTGATCCACGAAATCGGCCACCATTTCGGCCTGACCGATGAGGATATCGAAAGGCTGGAAAGCGATGAGTAAAAGCCTAAGCAGGGCGTAGCCGTTGATAGAGCGGGCGCAGCAGAAAGGGCGTCAGGAAAAGCGGGAATTGGCCCAGGGCGAAAAATAGCAGAATGCGCTGATCCGTAGCCGCCGGCAGAACCGCCAGGAAAAGCGCCATATTGCGATTGCCGCCGAGCAGACCGGCCGTGAGCGCCAGCTTTCGGCCGGCCGACGCAAAGACCAGTGCCGTTGCGGCGTTGAGGCTGAAATTCGCCGCGAAAGCCAGCGCAAGCCCACCCATGACCCAGCCGGGGTCGGACGTGATCTTGGCGAGCATCCCATCCATCACGCCAAAGCCAAACAGCACCACCAGCCACACCACCGCGCCATCCAGCGCCCCGGCATAGCGTTGCAGGCGCACCGGCCCCAACATCCGGCGCAGCAGCACGGAAACCAGCAAGGGCAGGCCAACCACCAACATCAGCCGGCCCATCAGCGCCGCCAGCGATATCGCCAGATCAATGCCCATCAAGCCAAGCGCCAGGGGCGGCGCGGTGAAGGGCACGATCAGGGTGGTGATCACCGCGACAACCAGAGAGATTTCGCCATCCAGCCCCACCATGCGCGCAAATGCCGGGGAGGATGTGGCCGCACAGCCCATGGCACTGATCACCAACCCCGCGACCAAAGGCCCTTCAAAGCCAAAACCGCGCAGCACCAGAAACAACAGCACCGGGCAGACCAGCATCATCCAGGCAATCATGGCCGCCACCAGCACGGGCCTGCGCAAATACGCGATGACCTGCGCCAGATCGACGCGCAGCAGCACAATGGTCATCAGCGTGGCGACGGAAAACGTGACCACATCGCGGAACAGGGCGGCCAGGGGCGGAATGAACACCCCGGCAAAAATACCGAGCGCCAAGAGCATCCCGCCACGACGTGCGGACCATTCCAGAAAGCCAAGCAGCATCAGCGGGGGATTTCAGTGTGCATCATGGGCGTAGCATTCCAATTCGGGATGCGCGACACAAGCTATGGTCCGAAACCCTGTGCAGGATACCGCCACCCATGCTGGCCCATGAACCGCTGATCAGGCTTGCGGCCTTTCTTGGCGTCCTTTCAGCCATGCTGGTGCTGGAACGCGCCTTTCCGCGCCGTGCGCAGCGGCTTTCCTGGC
>JBDKIR010000032.1:0-5640 GCA_039797035.1 Pseudomonadota bacterium
CGCTTGAGCTCTTCCGTCCAGATTTCCGGGTTTTCCTGCACGAAGGTGCGGAAAAGACGGATGGTGGAAAGGCAATGCAGCGTCTCATCACGCACGGACCAGCTCACGATCTGGCCCATGCCCTTCATTTTGTTGAAGCGCGGGAAATTCATCAGAATCGCGAAGGAAGCGAAAAGCTGCAGCCCTTCGGTGAAGGCGCCAAAAGCGGCCAGCGTCTTGGCGATCTCGGTCTTGCTCGCGACGCTGAAGCCCTGCATGTAATCGTACTTGTCCTTCATCTCCTTGTATTTGAGGAAGGCCGTGTATTCGATTTCCGGCATGCCGATGGTATCGAGCAAATGGCTATAGGCCGCGATATGCACGGTTTCGATGTTTGAGAAGGCCGAGAGCATCATCAGCACTTCCGTCGGTTTGAACACCTGGGAATAGTGCTTCATGTAGCAATTATTCACCTCGACATCGGCCTGGGTGAAGAAGCGGAAAATCTGCGTCAGCAGATTACGCTCGGCCTCGGTCAGGGTCTTCTGCCAATCCTTCACATCATCGGCGAGCGGCACTTCTTCCGGCAGCCAATGGATGCGCTGCTGCTGCAGCCAGGCTTCATAAGCCCAGGGGTAGCGGAAGGGTTTATAGACCGGGTTGGAGGTGAGCAGATCGAATTTCACCGGCAGTTCGTCCCGCATCATGCCATCGGCCATCGAATCGTATCCTATCGTTAAACAGCTACGATCCTTCTACCACGGTTGGTGGGCCAAGCAACCACCAACCGCAATATGTTGTGTCCGCCGGAAGAATTAAGGCCGATGGTGCTATTCCACGCGGATATTGGATTCGCGCGCCACCACAGCATTGTCGGCCAATTCGCGGGCGATCCTGGCGCTGAAGGCTTCCGGTCCTTCACCCAGAATGATGCCCCCCTGGTCAAGCAGACGGCGGCTGATCACCGGGTCGCGCAACAGGCCCTGCACATCACGGGCAATGCGGTCAATAATCTCTCGCGGCACCCCTTTGGGCACAATGAAGCCATACCACGGGCTGGTATCAGGAATGCCCATGCCCAATTCATCCAGGGTCGGCACATTGGGCAGGGCTTCCACCCGTTGCGGCCCACCAATCGCCAAGGGGCGCAGCTTGCCGTCACGCGCAAGACCAATCGCGCCTGACAGCGTGCTGAAGGTGCCAGGCACCCGCCCCGCCACGACGTCCTGCAAGGCCGGCGCCGCACCACGATAGGCGACATGGGTCAAATCAAGGCCCGTTTTCTTGCGGAACATCTCAAGCGCGAAATGCCCGGAAGACCCATTGCCTGATGAGGCAAAGGCCATGCCCGGTTCCCGCCGCGCCGCCGCCACCAAATCCTGTGCCGTGCGGTAAGGCTGGCCCACCCCGGTGAACAGCACCGTCGGCGAGGCATAGATATTCACGATCGGGCTGAAATCATTGATCGTGTCATAAGGCAGACGCGCATAGACAGCCGCATTGCTGGCATGGGTGCTGGCTGACAGGAAAATCGTATAGCCATCGGGGACCGAGCGGGCGACCGCTTCCGAGGCAATGACCTGGCTGGCGCCTGGACGATTTTCAATAACGAGGGGCTGCCCCCAAAGCCGCTGCAAGGGTTCCTGCAAAAGGCGCCCCGGAAAATCTGTGGGGCCGCCGGCCGGGTAACCAATGATCATCCGAACCGGTCGATCTGGCCAGTTACTGGCTTTGGCAGATACGGCAAACCCACTGGCCAAGCCTGTGGCCAGCATAGCGCGACGCGTAATCACTTGCACTTTCCTCCCCTACCCCTTTCCCGGGCTTTCCGCCCGCCACAGAAAGGCGGCGGGCGTTCGTGGTGGAGGTTACCGAAAACTTACTGGCAGGCCAAACATTCTTCGTAGTTGTTGTTGGCTACCGGCACCGCCGCTGCAACCAAGGGCAGGCTTGCCTGGTCATTGGCCGGCGCCACCGCCCCCAGCGCCACCTGCGGTGCGACCTTTTCGCTGATCGCATCGGCCCGCTGAATGGACAGGCTGCGGCAGTAATAAAGCGACTTCACACCCTTCTTCCACGCCGTCATGTGGATCTGGTGCAGATCGCGCTTATGCACATTGGCCGGCAGGAACAGGTTCACTGATTGTGACTGGCAGATGTAAGGCGTGCGGTCGGCGGCATGTTCCACCACCCAACGCTGATCCAGTTCAAAGGCGGTCTTGAAGGTCGCCTTTTCCTGCTCGCTCAGGAAATCCAGATGCTGCACGCTGCCCTTATTCACCGTGATGGTGGTCCAGGTATCGTCATCATCGCGGTCATGCTTGGCCAGTACCTTCTTCAGATACGGGTTGCGCACAATGAAGGACCCGGACAGCGTCTTGTGATTATAGACATTGGCCGCAATCGGTTCGATCCCAGGGCTGGCGCCACCGCAAATGATGCTGATGGACGCCGTCGGCGCGATGGCGATCTTATTCGAAAACCGCTCCATGAAGCCGTATTCGGCCGCATCCGGGCAGGGGCCGCGTTCTTCCGCCAATTGGCGCGAAGCGGCATCGGCCTGGGCGCGGATATGCTTGAACATCCGCGTATTCCAGACCTTCGCCACCACGCTTTCGAACGGCACGTTCATGGCCTGCAGGAAGGAATGATACCCCATCACCCCACGCCCGACCGAGCGTTCACGCATGGCGCTATATTTCGCCCGTGCCATGGAATCGGGTGCCGTATCAATGAAGGATTGCAGCACATTATCCAGGAAGCGCATCACATCGGGGATGAATTGCGCCTGATCCTTCCATTCAAACCAGGTTTCCAGATTGAGTGAGGAAAGGCAGCACACCGCGGTGCGCTGTTCGCCATGCTGATCAATGCCGGTCGGCAGCGTGATTTCAGAACACAGGTTGGAGGTCTTGACCTCAAGACCCGCCAATTTCTGATGCTCCGGCCGCGCATTGTTCACGTGGTCGGAATAGATGATGTAGGGCTCGCCGGTTTCGATGCGCGCGGTCAGGATGCGAATCCAAAGGCTCCGCGCGGAGACCTTCTTCATCAGCGCGCCATCCTTGGGCGAGACCAGCGCCCATTCCTCATCCGCTTCCACCGCACGCATGAAGGCATCGGGGATCAGCACGCCGTGATGCAGATTGAGCGCCTTGCGATTCGGATCACCACCGGTCGGGCGGCGCATTTCCAGGAATTCTTCGATTTCCGGATGATTGACGGGCAGATAGCAAGCCGCCGACCCACGACGGAGTGAGCCCTGCGAAATCGCCAGCGTCAGGCTATCCATCACGCGAATGAACGGAATAACGCCCGAGGTCTTGCCATTGCGGCCGACCTTTTCGCCAATGCCACGCAGATTGCCCCAATAGGAACCGATGCCACCGCCCTTGGCGGCAAGCCAGACATTCTCATTCCACAAACCGACAATGCCATCGAGGCTATCGGTCGCTTCATTCAAGAAGCAGGAAATCGGCAAGCCGCGAGTCGTTCCCCCGTTCGACAGCACAGGCGTGGCCGGCATGAACCACAAGCGCGAAATGTAATCGTAAATGCGCTGCGCATGCGCTGCATCATCGCCATAAGCGGATGCGACTCGCGCAAACAAATCCTGATAGGATTCGCCTGGCAGCAAATAGCGATCATCAAGCGTGGCTTTACCGAAATCAGTCAGTAGCGCATCGCGAGAGCGGTCAATGCGAACCTGACCATGGCCTTCAAGCTGAACTGCGTCGAACACGGAAACCCCCTAATAACTTCCCCCGAGGGGGGATCATGCCCCGATTACCCCCAGGACCACAAGATGTAGTCTTGCCACACTCCGATCGCTACTAGATGGGGTGCGCAAATCAGGGCTTGCAATAGCAGAAAGAGACATAGCAGCGGTAGTTTGTTCCCGTTTCGCCCCAATTTTATCACTCTTTCGCGCGCTTCCAGCTTGGCGCAGAATTGCCCCGGCACCTTGCCGCGCAAGCTTAAAACCCTTCACATGCAATATGTTACCCACCAGAAAGGAGGCCCGCATGGCCAGAATCACCCGCCGCGGCTTACTCGCTGCCCCGCTGGCCATGAGCCCGCTCGCCTGCCCAGCCTATGCTCAGGCACCCTGGCCGAGCCGCCCCATCCGCATCGTCATTCCCTTCGGCACTGGCGGGGGGACGGATATCACCACCCGGCTCCTCGCCCCCAAAATGGCGGAAATCCTGGGTCAGCCCGTGGTACTGGAAAACCGCCCCGGCGCAGGGGGCATGGTCGGCACGGATTACGTGGCGAAGCAGCCACCGAATGGCGAGGTCTTTGTCCTTTCCACCCTTTCCCCCATTGCGCTCGCCCGCGGCCTGCCGGCCCCGGTACCCTTTGATGCGCGAACCGATCTGGTCGCCGTGGCGCCCACTGTCTTCATCCCGATCGCGCTGGCGGTCACCACGCGCAATTTCACGCCCAGCACAGCGGCGGAATTCATCGCAACGCTCAAGGCCGCACCGGGGCGCTATCAATATGGCTCCTCCGGCATTGGCACTTCGGGGCATATCGCCTCAGCCAGCTTCTGCGTGCGCACCGGGACGGATGCGGTGCATGTGCCCTATCGCGGCGGCGGGCAGGTTTTCACGGCCCTCACTGCGGGCGAGATCCAATTCTGTTCCGATATCCCTTCCATCCTGAAAGGGTTTCAGGATGCCGGCACGGCGCGTGTGCTGTTTGTGGCGACCGATCAGCGGTCCTCCCTGCTGCCCAATGTGCCAACCGCGGCCGAGGCCGGCATCGCCGGCTATAAATCCCATTCCTGGTATGGGTTTTTCGCCCCGCGCGGCACGCCCCCTGCCATCGTCAATCGGCTCGCAGCCGCCACCGAACAGGCGCTGTCCGATTCGACGATCAATCAGCGCTTTGAGGAAATGGGCACGCCCGCCATGCGCGGCTATACGCCCGAGCGATTCGCCGCCTATGTGCGCGACGAAATCGCCTTTTGGGAACCGGAAGTGCGCGGCCTTGGCATCAAGGCGGAATAAGACAGCCTATCGTTTCCCTTTGGCCGGCCGGCTGAGCGCGACAACGGCCTCAAGCTGGCCGGACCACAGGAATTGATCAATCGGCGTGGCGGCATCCACCCGCCAGCCCTGATCGGCAAAAAAGCGCAAATCCCGCGCCAGCGCCTGCGGGTTGCAGGACACATAAATCACCGCCGGCACGGCTGAACGTGCGAGCAAACCTGCCTGTTCCTCGGCCCCGGCAAAGGGCGGGTCCAGCACCACGGCGGCGAAGGGTGCCAATTCTGCCACCGTGAGTGGCTGGCGCACCAAATCCCGCCGCGTCGCGGCCAAGGGCAGCCCGGCCTTGGCGGCAGCATTGGCGAGTGCGGCCACCGCCGCGCCATCCGATTCGAAGGCCGCCACCCTGCCCCGCCGCGCCAAAGCCAAGCTCAAGGTGCCATAGCCGGCATGGAGATCAGCAATCCGCCCCCGCCCGGTGAGTTTGGCGGGCAGGCCAGCCAGCATGGCGGCAATAATGGCCTGCTCACCCTCCGGGCTCGCTTGCAGGAAAGCGCCCGGGGCGGGTGTGACCGCCACACCATTCAGCGTAATGGCCACCGGCCCCAGCTGGGCGGCGATTTCGGGCACGCCATTGCCGCGCGCCCAGGCGATGCGCTTGAGCCCCTGT